>DASYEA010000721.1:0-2707 GCA_036499265.1 Schlesneria sp.
CTTTGAAACCTGGCACCCATCAATACAAATTTGTAATCGATGGAAAGACCTGGCGCAATGATCCTGGGAATGCTGAGGTCACTGGGGATTTCGCGAATAGCGTCCTGCGGATTGTCCCAGCAGCGTCAAAAGGAACCTAAATGGTCGCGAATGGTTGATGCCGAAGGCATGAATCTCCCCTCTCACTCTGGGAGATGGGGGCAGCCGGTCGCTTCGCGACCCTCAGTCGATACAGAAGCCAACTCTTTCCATGCACCCAGGTGCTCGATAAATCCACAGTGACTGAAGCGAGAACCTATGACGACTCATGCACTGGTGAAATTCTTAGGTGATTGCTGCTATGGCTTTCTCGCGCTGAATTTTCTGTGGGGCCTCTATTGTGTGATCGTCATCTGGCGACGTCTTCGTCAGTTACGATTCCGAAACGCTCAGACCGAAATGACGTTTATCGGACAGCTGGAACAGCACCTGAAAGCCAAGGATTACGCGTCAGCGACTGCATTTTGCGATTACGACTTTCGCGCCTTGCCACGACTGACTCTCGTGATGATCGAAAATCGAAAGTTGAAGTACCCGCAACTCAGACAGCTTGTTGCAGAGCTGCTGCAACGCGACATCCTGGCAGATCTCGAATTCCGAGTCAGCTGGATCGCGACCGTCATCAAAAGCGGACCGCTCCTGGGTTTGTTCGGCACCGTACTGGGCATGATGGCTGCGTTCGGCCGGATTGGTACCGGAGAGAAAGTTCAGTCCTACCAGATCGCCGACGAAATCAGCATCGCGTTGATCTGTACGGCAATGGGCCTGGGGACTGCCATCCCGTTCGGCTACATCCTGGCAAGCATGACCATTCAACTGCGAGTTCTGCAGGAGTCTCTCGAATCCGGACTAACTCGTGTTCTGGAATGTTTCCGTACTGAACACCCTTAAAGGACTCCCAGATGACGCACACGGGATCTTTGACCAGTCAACTGGGTGACGAGCCGCTCATTTCTCGAAAGTCGCTGCACAATGATGCGCACTTCGATATCACGGCGATGATCGACCTCGTCTTTATGATGAACATTTTCTTCCTGGTCACGACGATTACGGCGGCTTTAGCAGACATCGATTTGCCTACCGCTCGAAACTGCATTCCCGCCGACCGCGAATCTTCCGTGGTGATCACGGTTCTCGCGGCGGGTGAGGGTAAAGCGGCGGGCGTCTACATCGGAGACGACACAACGGGTCCACCAATCACCGAGCCTGAAGTTCAACGCCGCGAAGTACTGCGAGCCATTGAGGAAGGTGTTCGCAAGCGTTTCGATTCCGTCATCATCCGCGCAGAAAGGGACGTCCCCTTGAGAAACTTGATGCACGTAGCCCGTGCAGTCGCAACAGTCGAAGGCATGCAGCTCAAGGTGTCCGTCGCCGAGAAAGAATAGGTGGCATGATGCGTCAGATCGTAACGTGTGACGATTGTCGCCAGAGATATCGCCTCAACAATCCGCATTCCGGCAAAACATTCGCTTGCCCCTCATGTGGCAAGCCCCTTGCCGTCCCCGAACTCACTCCCGCCGCAGTTCCTCCCACTCAAGAGTTGGCAGTGCCAGCTGCTGACGAAGCGCATGCCGTCGGACCGCTCCTTAAACCGGCCAAAAAGATCGATTTCGAAGATCTGATCGACATGACGGCAATGGTGGACGTAGTCTTTTTCCTCCTGATTTACTTTCTTGTGACGTCCCTGCAAGCGGTGGACTCTGCAATCGACGTACCTCTACCAGACGCAAGCCAGGGAGCAGGCCGGCAACAAGCTGTCGCGAATGAGCAGCAGCCCGAACAGGCCCAGGTCACGGTTCGCATTGACCAGGCTGATCGAATCACGATTGAAGGTAATGAAGTTCGTGGTCCCGACGAAGTCTTCCTGCGCCTTCGCGAACTGAGGGCCGGGCGAGACCGCCCCAGCGTCCTGGTCGTGATCGGTAGTGGTGACGCCACACATGGGACGCTGGTCTCGGTGCTCGATTCCAGCCAGGAACTTGGCTTCGAAAAGATTAAGCTATCCGTCGTCGATGAGCCGGAAGCGCGCTAGTAGTGATCCGATTCATCGGGTCTTCAGCGAGCGACAAGCGCAGCGAGTCGCGAGGCGTCACCCCCCGGGGGACAGTCAATGATCTGGTAACTCGTTTTGAAGGATAAGTCGCGCCGGTGTAATATTCTTGGGGCGCGATTGGTTATTTGAGCCATGGCGGATTGTTGCTTGGAATTTGTCGAGCTTGAATCTGATCGCTCACCGAACGTCTCTCGGACTGGATAAATCCAGTCACTACGAGCGCGGCAGAACTTATGGTGCCACTTCGTGCTTGATTTGGAACTTGCCGCTATCTTTGATCACGCTGAAATGCTCGTGCGTCTTTGGGGTGACCACTTGACGATCGTCTTTAGCACTTGACCAGATGAACGTGATAGGGACGGGCCGGCAAATGTGGTGAGTCCGAATCAGCCGGGGCGGTAAAGAAAATGTGTGCTCGTCGATCTGATACTGCACGGACGCACCCGCTTCATTGGCAATTTGAAATTCGATTGCTAATGATTTCGGCCGGCCGAACATCTGTACGGCATAATAGTGACCTGTCTCTTTGCTCCAGGCAACAGCAACTCCGGTTTCTGTCACATCGCGATCCAGCATGTTCTTGCGATGGCCAGGTGAATGCTTCCAGCCTTCGGT
>DASYEA010000722.1:0-4268 GCA_036499265.1 Schlesneria sp.
CAGATCCGGGTTGATGCGGATCGCCTGGACTCGACTGCGATCCACCTTGATCAACCCCGAGGGGCCCTTCAACTGCACGAATGCGCCATCCAGACGCTCGAACTCCCCCTTCACGCGATCTCCGTTGGCCAGCAGGACCACATCTTCACCGGACGGCATCGTTTGCAGATCGGCAAACAATCGCTGGCGATCATCCATCGCAGCGGGGAGATCGAAAATGATCGCCGAGACATTTTCCAACGGCAGCTTCAAGGCCAACCGTGATGCAATCTTGGACCACGTCGCTGTCAGCACATCATCGAACACACCGACTGGCCGCACGACCAGGCGGTCGCCACTCGCCAGGATCACCAGCGGATCACCACTGGCCAGCGGTAAGGCTTCGTGATGAAAGGTCATCGACAAGAGGTCATTCAGTGGCAGCGTCACCGCGGTTTCGGCCTGCACGACTACTTGGTCGGCAGTCCATTCCGTCAGCGTGGCATCAGCAATCGATTTTCCCGAGGCATCGGTGACGGTAACGACCTCCGCAGCGATGGTTTGCACCGCCATCAGGCCCCAGACCAGCAGTCCCAGCTCAATTCGTGTGTGCATGCTATCGCTGAAAAATCGGCAGGTAGTTGTTAGGCATCTGCAGCACCAGGCAGGCCATCGCAGTCGCGTATTCGTTGTTGATCAAGGAATCGGACCAGGCCCCCTCGGGAAGTTGACGCTTCGTCAATTCGTCGCGAATCGAAGGATACCACTGCTGCCAGCGTTCGTCCCCGGCATGCCACATCGCCTGGACGGCATAGTACTGCCCGTAAAAATAGTGAGCGTCATAGCGAACCAGATCGCCGCCGGGTGGGAAGCGCAGCAGATACGCCAAGCCTCGGTCGATTTCTCGGCCTTCAGACATCCCTGCAGTGTACAGCGTCACCACGCCCGCTGCCGAACGCGGAAAGTCGCTTTGCGGCCGCATGAGAAGTTGGTAACGAAACCCGCCATCCGTGTTCTGGCATTTCTTCACATACTCGACGCACTGATCGACAGTCGTCTTGGGGACAGCGATTCCGCAGTTACGAGCGGCACGCAGCGCCATCATCTGGCAAACTGTTACCGACACGTCGGCCTCTTTCCCGTCGGGATCATAACGCCAGCCTCCTTCGCGGTTCTGCGAATTGACGATCAGTTGCACCGCTCCCTTGAGCTTGTCTCGCACGTCCTTGCTTGGGCTCATGCCGTAGACTTCCGCCAGGAAGAGCGTCGCGAACCCGTGACCATACATCGGCCCATGCCCCGTGCTGTCTTCGCGCACGATGTAGCCATCCGGTCGGGAACACGACAATACGAACTCGATGGACTTATCGACGTTCTTGCCGTAGGTACCTCGCCCTGGCGTATGACCCGCGGACAGGAAGGCCATTCCCGCCAGAGCGGTCACGGCGACGTTGCGTCTGTAAGTCGTTCCTGAACCAAACGACCCATCCGGGTGCTGTCGATTCGCGAGGTACGCCAGTCCGCGATCGATCACCTTCTGCGTCTCGGGCAGAATCATCTCTGCCGCTTTGGACTCCAAGTTGCGAGTTGTCACCGGTTGAGCAAGGACCGGTTGAATCATCACGCAGACGAGCAACACTACGAGCGGCAATCGATCAGTGAGGAACCACGTTGTAGCGGGGTGCGGTATCGTCCCAGAAACCTGGTTGAGATGCGATCGGTACACCACGAGGTGGCTGTCGCCAGATTGGCTGCGTCTGCACACCCGCCGTGACGTTGGTACCCGATGGCCCCAAATAAGCCTGAACCGGCGGGTTAACACCGCCAGAAGCTTGGATGTTACGCCGATCAAACCTCTCACGATCCTCAGTGCGAGGCAGATCGAATGTTCGGGGTCGAGTGGCAGTGTCTGGACCAATCGATTCATCCGGAAATGGATCATGCAAGTCGTACAATCGCGATTCGACGCGCGGATCCCTCGTGCGGCAGGACAGAAGCCGGGTCTCCTGACAACCCAGACCACTTCCGACCACAATCAGCATCAGCATTAGCCAGCCGCGATCCATCGCACCTCCGTACATGCCGATCCATCGGCAATATCCGCCGGTCAGATTCTAGTCGAGAAACTCGCATTGGGATAGGCGGGAATTGCCCCACGGCGGGGCGAGTTTTATGATCCGCTTCTCGAAAGTTGTTTTCACCGTAAGCTGAAGCCGCCGAATTGCTTGGATTTGACACCCCCCGGGCGACTTTTACTCCGATGAAACAATAGCACGATGGGACTCAATCAGATCAACGATGGCGGATTGCCATTGACCATAGCAACGTGACGGAAAGCGATCATGGGATTTTTTGACAAACTGAAACAGGGCCTGCAGCGAACAAAACAGTTGCTGCAAACCGATGTCCGCGACCTCTTTAAGTCGGGCGACATCCTCGACGACGACAAATTGGAGCAGTTCGAAGCCCGCCTGATTCGGACGGACATTGGTGTCGCGGCCTCTGAAGCGATCATTGGCGAATTGCGAACAAAACACTTTGGCCGCACGGTCGTCCTGCCGGAAATCTGGGGCACCATCAAGGACACTCTACGCGGCATCCTGCGAGGCACTGACGGAGCGTCTTGGGATCCCGATAAGCCGTTGTCCCCTCTTAAGATGTCCGAACAGAAGCCGACCGTGATCCTGATTACCGGTGTCAATGGTGTCGGCAAGACAACGTCGATCGCCAAGATCTCGAAACTGCTGCGATCCCAGGGTCTGACGGTCATGCTCGCCGCAGGCGATACTTTTCGCGCGGCCGCTGTCGAACAACTGACGATGTGGGCTCAGCGCCTCGGCTGCCCGATTGTGACTCGCCCCAGCGGCACCGATCCGGCCAGTGTCGCGTTCGCCGGTTGCGAAGAAGCTCTCAAAGAAGGAGTTGATGTCCTGCTGATCGACACCGCCGGCCGCTTGCACAATCAGGCCAATCTGATGAAGGAACTCGAAAAAATCCGTCGAGTCGTCGACAAGAAGATCCCGGGGGCTCCTCATGAATGCCTGCTGGTCATCGACGCCACCACCGGCCAGAACGGCCTCAATCAAGCCGAACACTTCTCGAAAGCCGCGAACTGCACCGGCATCATCCTCGCCAAACTGGACGGCACCGCCAAAGGAGGCGTCACCGTCGCCATCCGCCAACGGATGGGAATCCCCGTCAAATACGTCGGCGTCGGTGAACAAGTCGACGACTTGGAACTGTTCAACCCCGACAACTTCGTCGATGCCCTGTTTGACGATGTGGGGTGAGGAGTAAGACTAGCCACGGATTGACACGGATGAACACTGATCAGCAGCCAAGAGTTAAATGCAAGATGAGGAGATAAAGTCACGAGCGACGAGGAAAGATAGGAATCGGAGAGATTAAAAAAGAGAATCAATAGATTGCGTTTCGTGGGCTGATCATGAAAAAGCCCCGCATTCAAACGGGGCTTTCTCTTAATCACGTCTTCTCTTTATCCGTGTTTCATCCGTGTCAATCCGTGGCTAATTCTTGTTCCTGTCTCACCGTGGCAGACTCGCCCGATCGGGATCAGCGGCTTCAAACGGATCGTCTTCCTGAGCTGCCTTCATCACTGGCCGCCGTCGCGGTTGTGGCTGGGCTTGAGGTTGCGCCTGCGGCTGATACTCAGCCGGATCGAGCAACTCGGGCGTCGATCGCATCTGCCGCCGAACAGGCAGTGTCGGCGCTGTTGGAGTCGGCGGTGCGAACTCGGGTGTCGACGCGGTTGGCGTGAGATTGAACAAGTCACTCGGAGAATACGTTGGCGACGGCGCGGGATTCGGTCGTGGTGCTGTGGGAGTCGACGGCGTCGTTCCCTGGAAGCCATCGTTCGTATTGTTGAAGTCAATCGGCAGCTGATCGTCGAGTTGCTTCAGATACGGATCGAGAATCGATTGCATCGCCTTCGGCAGCAGTGGGTACACTCGCGAAATAACTTTCGACGCGATCGAACTGCTTTCCGAAGCCAGGATCACTTCTCGCATCTGCGGGAAGTAGATCAGTAGCGCACACGTTGCGACGAGCGTGACTAGAATCCCCTTCACGCCACCCATGATCGCACCCAGGTGCCGATCGACTTCGGTCAGCTTTGCCTTGTCGACACCGTCTCGGAACGATCGCACCAACAGATAAACCGTGATCGAAACCAGGATGTAAATCGCCACCAGAGCGAACAACCGGTTCAGCGGCGGCGGGCCGAAGTACTGCGCCATCGTCACCGACATCGGCATCGCCACCATGTAGCC
>DASYEA010000723.1:0-2210 GCA_036499265.1 Schlesneria sp.
GTGACTCTGAGCACACTAACCGTGCTGATTGCAGCGGTTGTGCCGATGGCGATCGCCCAGTTCGACGATTCGACATCGCCCACCGAGGTCCGGACCGCGGTGGAGTCCTTGATCAAGCAATTGGATGCGCCGGTTCTGGTCAATCGAACCAAGGCCGAACGGGGTTTGTTGGATCTCGGGCCCGAAGGTTTGAAGTACTTTCCCGCTCCGGAACTGACCCCGAGCGTTTCTGTTCGAGAGTCGCTCAAACGAATCCGAGTCCAACTCGAACGGAGGGCTGCACGGGAATCGGCGAACGCTTCACTGGTCCGATATTCAGGCCGAGCCACTGTGGGTGAGGTGCTGGCAGAGATAACTCGTCAAACGCGGAATCGAGTGGAACTCGGCGCGGCTATTCGTGCCCTTGGTGATACCACCGTTTCTGTCGAGTGGGACAACCAGCCGTTTTGGGCTTGTTTGGATGAGATCTGCGAGTTGCTTAAGACTCGAGCCGTATTTGACCCGCAACTGGGTGTGCTGGTTCTGCGCCCGCGCGAGGCAACAGATCGCAAAGAGCTTGCGGTTCAACATGCGGGGCCTTACCGGTTGGCAATCCTGGCGGCCGAGGTTCGCCCGATTGTTGGTAACAGTACGAATCAGTTGCTGCGAATCTCCGGGAGGCTCAGTTTGGAGCCGCGATTGCGGCCGCTGTTCCTGCATTTTGCCGCGGCTGATCTGGTGGCCACGGTTGGAGACTTGCGGTTGGAGCCTTGGAATCCCGCCGCTACCTACGAGCTACCCGCCGGTGATGCGGGACGTGAAGTTCCGGTTCAATTCGACTTCCTGATGCCCATTGCAACCAATCCGAAAGAGGTCACTCTGGGGGGGCGACTCTCGGTGCAACTGGCTGCTGCCACGGAACGGATTGTGTTTGATCAAACTTCTCAAACCGCTGGGGCGGCCCGGCGACGAGGTGGCGTAACGGTTCGGCTGCGAGAGGTCAAATTTGAAGGGCCGCCTGATGGGAATGTGCATGCCGAGATCAAGGTGAATGTGGCCTACGATACTGGCGGGCCGGCCTTCGAATCGCATCGAACCTGGATGTTTCACAATGCCGTCTATTTCGAGGACCAGTCCGGCAAGCGATTCGACTTTACCGACTATGACACGTCGCTGCAGTCCAATGGCGCGGTGGGGGTCGACTATCGCTGGGAGCGGTTGTCGGGACCGGTCACTCAGTATCACTTCGTCTATGAAGCGCCGACGTTGATTGTAGATCTTCCGCTGGAAATCAAATTCGACAGATTGCCAATCAAGTTTCTGGCATCCAAGTCGTCTCCGCCTGGCAAGGAATGATGATGCGTTACGGCTTTGCAGTCCTGTTCACTGGATTCGTCGCGCTGTCCGCATCAGGTGTCTACGCCGACGAATCGGTTCCACCTCCACGACAGTTCAGTCCCTTTGTGAAGCGACTGGGATTGGACCTGCGAAAAGGTGACGAAGCACCTTTGACGATGGATGAATGGCAACATCGGCGAGCGTTACTGAAGGATCATCTGCTGGCGGCCTGGGGAGGATTTCCAGATACGTCGTGCGACTTGGAGCCGCGGAAATTCGGTGAGTTCGAGCGTGAAGGGTATCGCGTCGAGAAGCTGATGTTTCAGACTCGGCCTGGTGTCTGGATGACGGCGAACGCCTATGTTCCAAAAAAGCCGGGGCGATTGCCGACGATCCTGAATGTGCATGGACACTGGGCGGGTGCGAAGCAGGATCCGGTCGTTCAATTGCGTTGTATCGCCGCTGCCAAACTGGGCTTCTTTGTGCTCAGTGTTGACGCATTTGGTGCGGGAGAACGAGCGGTTGGCAAGAAGCTGGGTGAATATCACGGCGAAATGGTTGCCGCCACGTTGTTGCCCGTCGGACTGCCGCTTTCGGGATTGCAGGTCTACGAAAACATGCGAGCCGTAGATTATTTGTGTACTCGACCTGAGGTTGATCCGGACCGAATCGGGATCACAGGAGCCAGCGGTGGAGGCAATCAAACGATGTATGCCGGCGCGTTCGACGAGCGGTTTCGCTGCGTGGTACCGACCTGTTCGGTCGGCACCTATCAAGCGTATTTAAGTGCCGCGTGTTGCATGTGCGAAGTGTTGCCTGGGGCACTGACGTTCACGGAGGAAGGAGATGTGCTGGGACTCGCGGCGAATCGCGGGCTGATGGTGACCAGTGCA
>DASYEA010000724.1:0-3235 GCA_036499265.1 Schlesneria sp.
AACCATAACCCATCGTCTACCAGGACAGATCGAAGATTGGATTCTGGCGTTTGGCAATCGCATCTATCGCCATAAGAAAACCCGCGAAGATCCGCAGTCACTCCCTCTGGCCCCTCGGCAGGTGCTGCGAATCGACCAACCGAATGTTTACCCACGAGAACTGCGAGCCTTTCTCACTGGCAAAACAGCGGCCGGACGATCCCAAGGTTCCCAGGCGACTGATGTTGCCAGCCAGTTCGTCAGCTATGACCCTCTCTCGCGAGATCCCGCGGAAGCGTTGCGAATTCTCACATTTCACAATGAAGTGGGCGGTATCAAGTACACTGGTTTGACCAATCGGCTGCTGGAAAAAGAAGATCTATCGCATCTGCTCAGGCTGGGTCGCGCAGTTCTGTTCGGACGATTGAATTCACCGATCGTGTCACTTGAATTGAACGGCAAAGAGGTCGCGCCGGATCGCGAAACCACATTTGTGCGAATCGTGTTGCCCGTGAAAAAGGTCAGCATGGATCTCAGGCCCACTCTCGAACGTCTTGACAAGTAACCTAAGCCGCTCTGTCTCAGGCAGTCACTTCCAACCATGATCGAAACTCGACAACTGACCAAACGATACGGGCACTTGATCGCCGTCAACGAGATTAATCTCTCGCTGAAAGAAGGCGATGTCTTTGGTTTCATCGGACCCAACGGGTCTGGCAAAACGACGACGATGCGAATGATCGCGACGTTGCTCAATCCCGACTACGGCGAAGCGTATATTTGCGGTCAGTCGATTTACACCAACCAGCGTGAGATCCGGCGACTGGTCGGCTACATGCCCGACTTCTTCGGCGTGTACGACGATATGACAGTCATCGAGTACCTGGAATTCTTCGCTGCGGCTTATCGTATTAACGGTCCCGGTCGACGCAAAGTTTGCGAAGATAAGCTCGAACTCGTCGACATGGCGTTCAAGCGCGATGCCATGGTCAACCAGTTGTCGCGTGGTCAAACTCAGCGTATCGGCCTGGCCCGCACGCTGCTGCACGACCCTCAAGTGCTGCTACTCGATGAACCCGCCAGCGGCCTGGACCCCCGAGCTCGTATTGAGATCCGTAACCTGTTGAAAAAACTCGGTGAGATGAAGAAGACGGTCATCGTCTCCAGCCACATCCTTCCCGAACTGGCCGATGTCTGTACTCGCGTCGGCATGATCGAAAAGGGAAACTTGATCATCGACGGCTATGTCGATGAAGTGATGCGGAAGGCGCGACAGCAGATCATGCTGCAGATTCGTGTCAAAGAAAACATGGAAAAGGCCGCCCGACTGCTCGAACAATGCGATCAGGTCGCCAAGGTTGAGATCGTCAAAGGGAACATCGACACGACACTTAAGCCCGACGTCCTGGACTATAGTGAATTGCCGACAATGCTGATTCAAAATGGCTTCCAACTGACGCTGTTCCGCGAGGAAGAAGTCAACCTGGAAACAGCGTTCATGTCGCTCACCAAAGGACTGGTTCAATAATGGCACCGCTGCGCGAAATTGGTCAAACGGGGATCATGGTGACCCCCATTGCGATGGGTTGCTGGCCAATCGCCGGGGTCACCAGCATCGACGTCACCGAATCGAACAGCTTGGCCACGCTTCAGGCGGCTGTCGATCACAGGATCAATTTCTTCGATACGGCATATTGCTATGGTTATGACGGTGAAAGCGAAAAGCTGATTGCGAAGGCCTTGGGTTCGCGGCGCGATCAGATCGTGATCGCCTCCAAAGGAGGGATACACTGGAAGGACCGCGTCCAACAGAAGGACGCCAGTGCGAAGACGCTGCAGTTGGAGTGCGAAGAAAGTCTACGTCGACTGAACACTGATCGGATCGACCTGCATTACCTGCACGCACCCGATCCAAATGTCCCTCTTGCTGAATCAGCGACTGCACTGAAGGGACTGCTCGACAGTGGCAAGATCCGCAGCGTGGGTGCGTCGAACTTTTCGCTCGCACAACTCATTGAGTTCCACACCATCTGCCCCATCTCGGCCTATCAGCCGCACTACAACATGCTGCAGCGTGAGATTGAAGCATCGCAGTTGCCCTGGTGTGTCGAGAACAATGTTTCTGTGATGGTTTACTGGCCACTGCTGAAAGGGCTGTTAGCTGGCAAATTGCCGCGGGATTATCAGTTCGATCCCAAAGATGGGCGTCGCAAATATCCGATGTTTGTCGGCGAACAGTGGGACAAAAACCAAGACTTCCTCGATCTGTTACGACCGCTGGCTGAGGAGGCAAATGTCCCGCTCGCGCAACTCGTGCTCAATTGGACCATCCAGCGCCCCGGGATCACGGTGGCGCTCTGTGGGGCCAAACGCCCCGACCAGATCATCGACAACGCCGGCACCATGAGCTGGCAATTGACGGCCGATCAGATCGCTCGCATTGATGCCGCTGTTGCGGCGCGCGGCGATGTTGTGTCACGTGGCGCTGTCACATAACGCGACGCACTTAACTATGTGACCACTCGTCGATCGAGCGCGGCCAGTCATCCTTGAGCAGTCGCGATAGTGAGCGGTCTGCCAACACTTTGCCATCAGTCTGGCATCTTGCGCAATAATTTGTTTCGTTGTCTGCATAACGAATTCGTTGCACCGGCGAGCCGCAGTCCGGGCAGGGCTTGCCAAATCGCCCATGCACCGCCATCTCTTTGCGAAAGGCCGTGATCCCTTCTGGAAATTCTCCATGTGCTTCACTGCGCAATCGATCGATCCAGACTTGCATCGTTTCGCGAGTTGCCGCGAGCAACCGTTCAATCTCATTTCCGGTCAGTTTCTGAGTCAGCTTGATCGGGGAGAGGCGAGCCCGATGCAGAATTTCATCGGAATACGCGTTGCCGATCCCACTGAACAAATGCGGATCAGTCAGCGATCGCTTCAGAGTATGGTTTCCACTGGTCAGCGCCGAGGTGAATTCATCCCGCGTGGCGGTGAAGATATCGATACCGACGGGATCCTGTTTCAACGCATTCGTCTCGCCCGCGATCACGTAGAGTGACGCGCGTCGCTTCGAACCGGCTTCGGTCAGTTGCAATGAACCGTTCGTGAAGTCGAATGCGGCGAGTCCGATCTTGCCCGTCAGCTTCGCTCCCGCAGGTTTCCAGTGTAGTCGCCCCGCGATCATCAGATGCAGAACCAGCCAGACATCGCCCTCAAACTGAATCGCAATTCTTTTTCCCAGGCGTCGCAATGAAATCACCGG
>DASYEA010000725.1:0-1752 GCA_036499265.1 Schlesneria sp.
CTGGGCCGATGCCCGCCCTGCCGTTCCGATCCGAATTTGCTGCATGATTGGTGCTGTCGCCGCGTTGGTGGGGGCCATCGTCGAATCGCTGCCGATTCGATCCCATGATAACTTTCGAGTCGGTGCGACCGCCGCGTTGACCGGCCTGACGATGCACATCTTGCTATTGGGTTGGTGATGCGACTTCAAACACGCCGAGTCCGTACCGAATCTCCCCGCGTGCATGCCTCTGTCGGCATTGCCGATGCGGCCGCTGCCAGTCTGCTGGAAGTGCGGCATCTCTCCCGAAGCTTCGGCTCGCAGCAGGCCGTGGTCGACGTCAGCTTTAAGCTGGAACGGGGTGAAGTACTGGGATTGCTCGGCCCCAATGGTGCTGGCAAGAGCACGTCGATGATGATGATCTCGGGTTTGCTTCGCCCTGATCGCGGTGAAGTCGTCATCAACGGACAGGTTTACGATGGACGCGACCTCAATCTGAAACGCCAGATCGGACTGGTCCCCCAGGATTTGGCGATCTATCCGGAAATGAATGCGATTGAAAACTTGCTGTTCTTCGGCAAACTCTATGGAATCCAAGGCCGCCCGCTTCAATCTCGCTGTGATGAAGTCCTGCAGCGCATCGGGTTAACGGACAGTGCTCACCGTGCGTCTGGTCATTACTCTGGTGGCATGAAACGCCGTTTGAATTTCGGGGTGGCGCTGATGCACCAGCCTTCTATTCTGATCCTCGATGAACCGACTGTCGGTATTGATCCGCAATCGCGATCGCATCTTCTCGAGTGCGTGCGTGACCAGGCCTTATCCGGCGTCGGCGTGATCTATGCCAGTCACTACATGGAAGAGGTTCAAGAGATCTGCGAACGCGTTGCGATTGTCGACCACGGCAAAGTGCTGGCCTGCGACAGCATTCCCCGACTCCTCGAAGGTTTGAACACCAGCCTGCTCATCCATGTGGAAGGAGAAGGCGATGTGCCGGGTCGGCTGGCCGGGTTGGCCCGGCTGGAGCGAGCCGCTGATGGAACCGCGGTGATCGTTGTGAATGGCGATTGTCGTGACATGGGTGAGCGATTGCGCTCGCTGTTGCATCACCTGATGGCGACTCGCGTCAAAGTAACTCGCATCGAAACCCAACAAACGAACCTTGAGCGACTGTTCCTGCAACTGACCGGCTACGGTTTACGAGACTAGTTACTAACCGCCTTCTGTGAGCTGATGATGTCTGCCTGGCAGATTACTCGAAAAGACTTGCTGCTGCTTCTGAAAGACAGGCGCGCCCTCGTCCTATTACTGATCCTGCCATTGCTGTTCATATCCATCGTGGGGATGTCGACCGGGCAGTTCCTGACACGCGACGATAACAGCCAGAAATTTCGCATCCTGGTTGTCGATCAGAACAGCAGTGATCTGTCTCAACAATTGATTCAAGAGCTAGCGCGAAATCGAGAATTCTCGGTCACGACAAATGACTCAGCAGCTGAAGCAGACGACAAACTGCAACGCGGTGATGCTTCGATGATGATCACGATTGGACCAGATTTCGTAAATCGAGCCGAGCAACTGCGGATCTCGGAAGTCTTTAATGTTGATTCGGGGATGCTGGCCGGCGGCCCCGAAGCACTCGATGTCAAGCTAGAAACCCGTCCCGCGGCGATTGGACTTGGTCGGTTACTGGAAGGCGTGATCTTCACCAAGATGATCAAGGTCGTCGTCCCGGTTGCCGCTCGCAAGAATCCGATCACACGCACTTGGGTC
>DASYEA010000726.1:0-2686 GCA_036499265.1 Schlesneria sp.
TTCAACATACCACCCCGTCGCAAACAATTCGGTCGTGGCGGAGTGTCGTAGACAGCGCCAAAATTGTCGAGATGAATTTGCCGGGCGGGGCGGCCTTTCGCTGTGCTGCTCGCGAGCCAATTCTGCGGCCTGTGATTGCCCTATTCCTTTGCAGTGTCGAGATAAACGTCCATTTGCTGGCCAACATAAATCTTCTGTTCGCAGGACTGAATCGTGTAAATCACTTGCAGGACTCGGGTGTCGACACGCTCCGTTCCCGAACCCGTCAATGACTTCTTCGGTTGTGCGTAGGGTTCAACACGGACGAACTCCAGGTGGAGTGGCTGCTTGGCGTCGCCGCGGATGTAGCCCGAGCCCGGCAGGCCGACTCGAAATCTTGGCAGGTCCTGTTCGTCGACATCGACTCGCACGTGCAGCACATCGATATCACCCAGCACGATCAATGGCTGACCCGGAGGAGCCCCCACGAACTCGCCGGGACGGACATCGACTTTCAGGATCGTGCCATCGATCGGTGACTTCACCTGAAGGCGGTCGAGTTCCACTTGAGTTTGGTCAACCAGGGCCTTCATCCGTTCGACTTCGGCCTTGGCCACGGCGAGGTCTTCGGCCCAGGCACCGGCCTTCAGCTTGGCATCTTCCGCTTCCGCATGCATCAGCATCGCTTTCGCTCCCGCGAACGATTGCTGTCGTTGAACCAGATCTTCCGCACTGTTGACCTTGCGAGCGAACAGTTCTTCGGCTCGGTTCATCTGGTCCTGCAACGCCTTCATGTCGGAGCGAGCTTTCTCGACGTTGGCCGCCGAGACCGGCAGGTCTTCAGCTCGCGGCATCCCTTGAAGACGTCGCAAGCTTGCCTGAGACGATTCCAGTTGAGCTTGTCGAGAAGCCAGCTCGGCTTGCTGTTGCCGGGCATCAATCAAGAACAGCGACTCTCCCTTTTGCACGCGCTGTCCGACTTTCACCAGGACCTCGGTCACGACTCCCGGCAGATGCGCACCGACGGCGATGTTTTCGGACCGCGCTTCCACGATCCCGGCACCGGCGAGAGTCGCCTTGTAGGGCGAGCGGCTGGGGTCGAGCGGCGGTTGCTGAGGTGGAATGTCACGTTGAGCTCGCGCGATGTGAATCGACATGAACGTGAAAGCGATGACAGCCAACAGGGGCAGGATCAATTTTCTGGGCATGATGATTTCTCCCGAGAGACCGGGCCAATTAAAATTGAGCTAGTGTTGAGTCGAACCAGGTTCTGCGATGCGTCCGTCAGCCATTTCGATGATGCGGTCTCCATAAGTGAAGACGCGGGAATCGTGAGTCACCACGATGACCGCTCGCCCCGCCTGCACGGCGACTCGCTTCAGCAAGTCCATGACGACCTGACCTGATTGAGCGTCGAGCGCGGCGGTCGGTTCATCGCACACCAGCAGCCTTGGTTCGTGGACCAACGCTCGTGCGATGGCGACTCGTTGCTGCTGACCACCCGATAGCTGAGACGGCAACTGTTTCGCTCGTGATCCCAGACCGACTGCTTCCAGGACTTCGCGAGCTTTCACAAGAGCTTGCGATCTGGGTTGACCTTGAATCAATAAGGGAATCGCCACGTTCTCGGTCGCGGTGAGCGATGGGAGTAAGTTGTACTGCTGAAACACGAAGCCGACGTTCTGAGCCCGAAACTGAACGAGCTTGCTCCCTTTGAGCTGCGATTGCGGCGTGCCGAACAGGATCACGTCTCCCTCGGTCGAATACAGCAACCCGGCAATGATTGAGATCAATGTGGTCTTGCCGCAACCGCTGGGGCCGACCAGCAAGGTCAGTTCGCTGCCGTAGACATCCGCATTGATTCCGTGCAGCACGCGAGTACGGCTTTCGCCGTCGCCAAATTCCTTGACGACGCCGCGGCATGAGACGCAGACTTCGGTCGAGGGACTGACGGGTGCGGCGGCTGACGGCTGATCGATCACTGACGCGACCATGATGCGTACCTCACTATCCGCGGAATACGACGGCGGGTTCCAGGATCAACACTTTGCGTAAGCTGATCATGCTGGCAAGCACGATAATCACAGCCACGGCGCCGGCTGCGATCACCGCGACCTGCCAGGGCAAGTAGAATCCCATCAAGGCGGTGACGCCTTGCGTCGATTCGAAGAAGAGCGATGTCATGCCGATGCCGAGGCCGTATCCGATGCAGCCGACAATCGTGGCCTGCAACAAGATCATGCCGACCAGACGTCCGTTGCTGACCCCCATCGCTTTGAGCGCCCCGAACTGCTTCAAGTTCTCGAGAGTAAACAGATAGAATGTCTGTCCGGCGATGGCGGTCCCCACGATGAAGCCCAGAGCGATCGTGATCCCGAAGTTCACTGGGATGCCGGTTGATCGCAGGTAGAAGGTGATCACAAACCAGATCATGTCGGTACGAGTCCGCGCGGCCAGACCAGTGGATGCGTGGATCGACTGACAGACTTGCTGTGGGTCGGCCCCTTCTTTCTCATGTGCCAGCACGAATGAGAGCTGGTTGCGTTCTCGCGGTGCAAAGCCCAGGGCTTGCGAGTACCGCGTATACATCACGGGGAATGTCTGGAATGGCGGAGTTGTATCGCAGACACCGACCACGACCGCACGGCGATCGTTCATCTCCAAAGTCTTGCCGAGCACGATCGGACCGTCGCCCCAGAACAGGCGA
>DASYEA010000727.1:0-3996 GCA_036499265.1 Schlesneria sp.
GATGTCGACCGCATCCCCAGCGTCAACAGTTGGGCCTATCCGGAAATTCTCGAAGGGATTCTGGCGGGCAAGATCAAAGGATTGTGGGTCGTCGCGACGAATCCAGTCCATTCGTGGATCAACCAGAACCAGTGCCGCGACATCCTGGATCGGCTCGACTTTCTAGTCGTGCAAGATATGTACTCCACGACCGAGACCGCTCGCGAAGCAGACCTCGTGTTGCCAGCGGCAGCCTGGGGAGAAAAGGACGGGACCTTTATCAATTCGGAACGCCGGATCGGTGTGATCAAGAAAGTCTCGCCAGCCCCCGGTCAAGCGCTGGCCGATTTCCAGATCATGCGACTGATCGCGCATCACTGGGGCTGTGAAAACCTATTCCGCGAATGGAAATCACCCGAAGCCGCCTTCCAGATTTTGAAGCGACTGAGCGCGGGTCAACCTTGCGACTTCACTGGCATCAAGGATTACCAGCATCTCGACAACGAGGGGGGCATCCAATGGCCTTGTGTTGCTGGTGAGACGTGCGACAGCGTGCAATCGAGCGAGTTCACTCAACGTCGCCTGTTTGAAGATGGCCGCTATTACCACGCCGACGGCAAAGCGAAGCTGCTATTTGAAATGCCACGACCCATGCCCGAACCACCCAACAAAGACTTCCCGATGATTCTATTGACTGGTCGCGGTACGGCCGTGCAATGGCATACGCAGACTCGCACAGGCAAGTCAGCGGTCCTGAACAAACTGAGTCCTGCATTTATCTATGTCGAAGTCAATCCGCGCGACGCTCGTGAAGCCGGTATTCAACCGCATGAATGGATCGAAGTGGAATCCCAGCGAGGTCGAGTCCGGGCTCGCGCCTTTGTCACCAATACGGTGCAGCCAGGTCAGGTCTTTATTCCGATGCACTACGAAGCGGCCAATCAACTGACTGATGCCGTGTTCGACCCCTATTCGCGCCAGCCGTCTTACAAGGCCTGCGCGGTCCGTCTCATTCGCAAGTAGCCTCCATCTCAACAAAGGATCCAAATCGTGTATACCTCTCCAGGCAAGGCCACTCGCATCGACCTGTTCAGCCTGAAGACGCCGCAAATGCGAGCGTTTCATATGACGTGGTTTGCCTTCTTCTTGTGCTTTTTCGCGTGGTTCGGGATCGCTCCGTTGATGCCGATCGTCCGAAAGGAACTGGCGCTGACGAAGGATCAGGTTGGCTGGTGCATCATCGGCTCGGTCTCGATCACGATCCTGGCTCGCATGGGAATCGGTTGGCTCTGTGATCGGATTGGGCCGCGGTTGTCCTATACCTGGCTGCTGACGCTGGGTTCTATCCCAGTCATGATGATCGGCCTGGCGAACAGCTTCGAATCATTCCTGCTGTTTCGCATCCTGATTGGCGTGATCGGCGCTTCGTTCGTGATCACTCAGTATCACACATCGCAGATGTTCGCTTCGAACTGCATCGGCACTGCCAACGCAGCAACCGCCGGCTGGGGAAATCTGGGAGGTGGCGTCACTCAGATGGTCATGCCATTAGTCTTCGCCGGGTTTGTCACTCTGTGTGGTTTTAGTGACGCACTGGGATGGCGAGCAGCGATGCTGCTCTCCGGAATCACCTGCTTTCTGACAGGGATCGCTTACTATTTTTTGACGCAGGACACCCCGGAAGGAAACTTCGGTGCTCTTCGCAAATCGGGCGCAATGCTGGCCGCCAAGAAATCCAAAGGAAGCTTTCTCGCTGCCGCCGGTGATTACCGAGTCTGGGCGCTGGCGCTGATCTATGCCTGTTGCTTCGGGATGGAACTAACGCTCGACAACATCGCCGCTCTCTATTTCACCGATTACTTTCAACTCGATCTGTACTGGGCAGGAGCCGCCGCCGCATCGTTCGGCATGATGAACCTGTTCGCTCGCGCGTTGGGTGGTTACATCAGCGATCGTTGCAATGCGGAATGGGGGCTGAAAGGTCGAGTTCGCTGGATGTTCCTGGCGGTGCTGTGCGAGGGTCTGTGCCTGATGTTGTTCGCGTCGATGAACGTCATCTGGCTGGCCGTCCCTTCGATGCTGCTGTTGGGGCTGTTCGTGAAGATGTCCAACGGTGCGACCTATGCTGTGGTCCCGTTCGTCAATCGGCAGTCTCTCGGTTCGGTGGCTGGTATTGTCGGGGCAGGGGGTAATATTGGAGCCGTCGCCGCCGGTTTCCTGTTTAAAGGGGGAACGAGCTGGCCAACCGTGCTGATGTTTCTGGGAGGATTGATCACGATCAGTTCGACTGCAGCACTTGCTGTTTGGTTCTCACCAGAAGTGGAAGCAGACGCCTTGAAACTGCAAAAGCCGCAGCCGACAGCCGAGGGGCTCGAACTGACGGGCGCGACTGCTTAATCGCGGCAAGCTCGCCCAGAGATTCGGGCCTCTTCTCGTGGGATGGGCTTCCAGCCCGTCACATTGCCTTTGGTGCATGATTGATGTCATGCCTTCGCGGTTCATCGTGAGCTGCGAAGAATGACGGGTTGGGAAACCCGCCCTGCGGGAAGAGGGTTGACTGTCGGCAGATTCTTCCGAGTTCCACGGCATGTTCAACTCTCACCTCGCTGCACAACCGGAACAGTCGGCACAATTGGATTAAGTGGCCTTATCGATCGACGCCAGCGAAAGTATGCGGCAGTCCACAGTTACCTTGCGTACCTGTCTCGTTCGATAGATTCATGGTCGAGATGGCCAATGGATGACCTTGGCATCCTTTTGATTCGACGGACTAGCGCATTCTCTCGACGGCAACGCGACACTCAGTTGAACGGATTGCGAACTCGAAGGACCGAGTGATGAAGTGGTTGCCGATCGGTTTGGTGTGGAGTCTTCATCTCGGCCTGGCCAGCGTGGCTGTCGCGATCGAACCAATAACATCGTCACCGGTCGAAAACATCGAATCATCGCAGGAAGGCGAGATCACCCTTCCACCAACACCGGCCGATACGCCTGTCGTTGCTGATGACGCCGAACTGCCGGCGACGATCGTTTCTCAGCAAACGAGCTATCCCGCGCCGCAGGCTGCCGCTCTCAAACCGACCGCACCAAAACCGCCGCCGCAGCCCTGGAAGCTGTGCTTCTTTGACAATGATTTCAGCTACAAGAAGGACCCCAATCACACGCTGTTGCTGGGCGAGAACTTCAAAGATGTCCCATTGGGTAGCCTGATCCCCTGGGAACCTGCCGAACAGACGACGCTTTCAGTTGGTGGCGAGATTCGCTGGCGGTACATGGACGAAGCCAATCGACTGCGTCCGAATTTCAATCAGCCGGGACGATCAGTTTATGATCTGGTCCGCTGGAGGAACTATTTCGACCTGAAGCATTCTGACTGGGTGCGTGTCTACATCGAGATGATCAATGCGGACATCTACAACAACGATTTGCCGGTGACCGGGATCGATGCCAATCACTGGGATCTTCAGAACGCATTCCTCGACTTGAAAGTCTTGGAGCGCGATGAAAAACCGGTGTGGTTTCGAGTCGGTCGTCAGGAACTTTCGTTTGGTTCTCAACGTTTGATTTCGCCGTTGGACTGGGCGAACACTCGCCGCAATTTCCAGGGGATCCGACTCAACAGCCCCGGCGTCAATTGGGACTTGGATGCCTGGCTGACGAATCCCGTCAACACCGCCACGGCTGGCGACGGCGGCGGCATCGGTCCCACCCTTGGAGTCAACTACCTCGACAACAAGTTCGATCCTGCCAACCACAACATCATCTTCGGAGGGGGATATGCCACCTACAAGGGGATCAAGAACCACACGATCGACACCTATTTCCTGTGGGCGAACTATGACGGTTCATTTCCAGGCGGCGCCGGCTTTCCCGTCGGCAATCGATACACGTACGGACACCGCTGGGCAGGGACATTTAACGTCGACGATGGAAGTCGCGCCTGGTTGACGGACTTCGAAGGGGGCTATCAGTTCGGTAACGATAACGGGCAAAGCGTGCAGGCAGGTTTCTTCGTCA
>DASYEA010000728.1:0-4839 GCA_036499265.1 Schlesneria sp.
GATTTCATAGATTAAAGGCGGGATAAAGTTCGGCCAGTTCACGGTTATTTGGAAAATGGCAAACGACGTGCCGATCTACCAGTTCTACTTCTGCCGAACTTTAACAAGAACGACTCCATTCCCCGGGAGATCCGTAGTGAATGCCTGATCGCCAGCTTCAAAACTGCCCTTCGAAGTCATATCCAGGTTATGCGTCTCATCGAGGTGTAACACCTGAAATTCACTCGTCCCTTTCCAGGGGAAATTTTGGATCACCAACGATTGAGATTTCTCTGACGCAATCTGACGACTCACCAGGATTCGTAGTTCGGTATGCGTTTCATTGAGGCCTGCCAGTCCGAAGTGGTTTCCAGCCTCGCCACCCGCTAGCCGCACCCGGTGCGGCGTCTCCCGTAACTGGGCGAATGCCAGAAAACTGTAATAAGTCTTCTTCGGCGTCCCAAATCGCTCGAACAGACCAAACGGACTGGTATCGCCGCTGTAGTAGTTCGCCACGTCCAATGGCGAGTTCTGAAAATTCACGAACGAATTCGCGACGAATGTGGCCCCGGGAACGCCACCCATCTCGGCATACCAACGATCACGAACTCCCGGCTGAGCCATATTCAGCATTCCATTCCAATCATTGCCCGGCAGATAATTCCATTCGTTCAGGTGCGACTCGGTCTTGGTAAATCCCTCCGCATCAAGCCACTGCCGGATTCCATGCGCCTTCTTCGCGTACAGAGTCGGGTCGTTCGTGTAGGTGTGCCACGAGAAGAAATCGAGCGGAGCCTGCGATTCGCGGCAGGCTTTCAACAGATCTCGAAGGAATTGAGTCGGCTGATACCGACCGTTGACGATGTCGCCCGAAGCCCCCGCGGCTGGACCACCGACTTTCAAGTCCGGATACTTCGCCTTGATGACCTTCGCCGCCGTCACGTACAGCCGAATATAATCGGCATCGTTACCGCTCCACATCGTCGGCCGATTCTCGGGCTCGTTCCAGATTTCCCAATAGCGAATCTGATAGCGATGCCCATCCGCCCACCCTTCGTTGTAGTGCCGGATGATTCCAAGGCAGACGTTCGCCCAGCGATCGTAGTCTCGCGGAGGATGCACAAAATGCTTTCGCTTGGTGTGCTCGATACTCTCACCCAGCCGATAAACGATGCCACTGCCCGACGCAACAATCGGCTTGATGTAATCGTCCGTACGAGCAAACCGATAGCTTGCCGATGACAACGGGTCAGCGTTCAGTTCGGGAAAAATCGCGTGAATATCGACAATATCCCCCGTCGGCCATTCGCTATCGTGCAGTCGAGTCGACGGAATGGACAACGGCTTCCATGCGGTGGTCACGTCCACCGTTTCCCCTTGATTCACCGGCCCATTGTTCACGCCATGCAGAGGCCTGATCCGCCCGATCGATTTTGATGCATCGACGGTTAGCGGCTCCGCAGCGGCCAGCAGTTGCGAAGTAGTCGCGATGAGAACGATGGCGATGCAACGGGAGATAGCAAGCCGCAGTTCTTCCAATTGGCTCATGTAGGCAACTCGTGCAAGCAAGGGAAATCAATCAGGGAACGGCCAGATTTGAATGGTGGGGGATTCTCCACTTCATTACGCTGACCGACAACCCTCAGCCCTTCAAATGAGACTGGCTTTCCAATAACCATCCTCATCTTTGTCAGCCTCGATCACTCGTGCCAGCTTGTGAACGACTTGCTGGAGTTCTACGATTCGCGACGGCAAATCTGAATGAAACCTGATTCACTGAATCCAAGCCCAGCGATGTCTATCACCGGCCAATGCCTCATCAATCCCAGCGCAGTCCGCGGACAGCATGCGTCCCTCTCTGCGAAGGATTGTGCCATCATCCTGGGCAGCAAAATCGAAACGTTGATACCAGTAATCGGTTCAGCGCCGTCGGCATCTCGTGTCACTGACGAAGAAGGGTAGGGAATATGAATCCTGATTTCTTCGGCGAACTGATCAACGGCGCGATCCCGCTATTCGGTGGAATTTATCTCACCCTGCTCGGCTTTCGCAAAACGGGCAAGCAACCCGGCGTGAGCCCCAGCTTCGATGAATGGCATCGGCGGTATGGTCGACTACTGAAGGTCATCGGTCCGGCGCTCATCATGTTCGGCCCAGGATTGTGGCTGGCCAATTGGGCACGGATGGGGCCGCCAGCAGGAGAGTGGCAACGCTATTCCACTGCTGACGGTGTCTGCAGCATCGAGTTTCCGGCCTCGCCGAAAGCGACCAATCAGAAGGCGCGGCGAGTCACTTCGACCGGGATGTCACTCTCCATGCAAGGTGCGAACACGTACTACGCGTTGACTCATTCGGACGAATTTGATGTTGATGCCGCACAAACGGACGAGCAACGACTCGACCTGATCCGCGACAATTTTCCATCTGCCGGCCACCAGATCGGGGTCGAATACAAGTTGCTTCAGGAACACAAGATCACCCTGGACGGCTTGAACGGTCGCGAATGGGAATTCGACGCGAACAAAAAGCATTCGCTTCAAATGCGAGTCTTCTTCATCGGCGGCAAGTGCTACCGAGCGATCGCCGCCGTCTCTCTGAAAGACCGGGACAGCGAGCAAACTCGGCATTTCCTCGCATCATTGAGAATCGAGAAGCCAGACGGTGCCCCCGCTGCGCCGATCGCGACCGAATAGGCGGACTTTCATTCAGCGAGTGCCGAAACAACAGGCTCTGCTCATGCATGTCGTCGTTGTGCGGGCCACAGAAGTCATTCGCAAGAATTCGATACTACTGCACAAGCGACCTGTGCTTCCGCGCGTTCTTTCGCCAACTGTTCCAAGATCGGTGCAATCAAGGCGGTCCAGCCAGTCTGGTGGCTGGCTCCCAAACCTCGGCCTGTGTCGCCGTGGAAATACTCGTAGAACAATACCAGGTTGCACCAGTTCGGATCATTCACAAACCGATCACCGCGGGCATAACAGGGGCGCACACCCTCGTCGTTGGCCAGGAACAACAACGACAGGCGACGACGAAGTTCGTTCGCCACTTGCTTCAAGTTCATCAGAATTCCGGAACCCGTGGGACACTCTACTTGCAGATCGTCACCGTAGAACTGGTAGTAGCGTTCAAAAGCTTCCAGCAAGATATAGTTGAGCGGAAACCAGACGGGTCCGCGCCAGTTCGAATTGCCGCCAAACATGCCGCTGTCGGATTCACCGGGGACATACTGCACCCGCATCTCTGATCCATTCACGTTGAAACTGAACGGGTGCTTCTCATGATATTTGGAGAGTGACCGAATGCCATAGGGCGACAGAAACTCGTCTTCATCGAGTACGTATTTCAGGATCCGCTCCAACTGTTTCCGAGTTGGGATCGCCAGCAATCGCAGCCCTTCCATCGGACAATCGGGTCCGCTCTTTTCCATGTAGGTCATCGTGTCGATGATGTCTTTACGATGATTGAGGAACCAATCCATTCGCTTGCGAAAACCGGGCAGTTGACGGATCACACGGTCGTACAACACATCGACAGTGAACAGCGGAATGATGCCCACGATGGAACGAATCCGCAGCGGAACACTCTGCCCGTTCACATGCAGGTGGTCGTAATAGAAGCCGTCTTCTTCATCCCACAATCCAGTGCCGTCGATAGAATTCATCGCCGCGGCGATCGTCATGTAATGTTCGAAGAACTTCGACGCCATGTCCTCATAGGCGGGATTGCCATCCGCCAGTTCAAACGCGATCGACAACATGCTCGAGCAGTAGTACGCCATCCAAGCAGTACCATCAGCCTGCTCCAGATGCCCGCCCGTGGGGAGCGGTTTGGAACGGTCGAAGATCCCGATGTTATCGAGACCCAGGAAACCTCCCGTGAAAACATGGCGATCGTTCACATCTTTGCGATTGACCCACCACGTGAAGTTCAACAGCAACTTCTGAAAACACCTCGCCAGGAATTCGCGATCGCGATCCCCATTCTTCGCCGTCATCTGATAGACGCGCCAGCAGGCCCAGGCATGAACTGGCGGATTCACATCGCTGAAGTTCCATTCGTAAGCCGGAATCTGCCCATTCGGATGCATGTACCATTCGCGCAGGAACAGCAGGATCTGCTCCTTCGCGAAATGGGGGTCCAAACTCGTGAATGGAATCATGTGAAAGGCGCTATCCCAAGCCGCATACCAGGGATATTCCCATTTATCCGGCATCGAGATCACATCGCGATTGAACAGGTGCGTCCAGGCCGCATTGCGAGTCTTCTCGACGCTGTCACCGGCATGAATTCGCTTCGGAGTTTCGCGCAGCCAGTCGCCGACCGCGTAGTAGTAGAACTGCTTTGACCACAACAAACCGGCATTAGCCTGCCGCAGGACTCGCCGCTCGTCATGAGTCAGTTCATGCGAAGCCCGCGAATCATGAAATTCATCCGCTTCGGCGATTCGCTGAGCGAACACCTCATCGAATTCGGCAGAGAAGGGGACTGTCACCGGAATGGAATCGTCGGTCAGCCGTAAACGGATCGTTGTCGATCCACTCGCGGGGATATTCAATGTGTATCGAGCTGCCGATTTGGTTCCGCGTGGGAACTGGTTGGTGGCTCCATGCTGGTTTTGAACGACATGCAGATGGAACGCGTCTTTTGACGACAACCGAGTTCCCTCGCCCCCTTTTTGTCGCAATGTATTGGTTTCGTTCTCGGTAAAGAGCCACGCTGGCAGCCTGCCTTGAAGATCAACATCGGCGTCGAAGCGGTAGCGACCCAGCGTGCTATGCTCGGCAATCAACTGGCCCGGACTGGCCTGACTGATCCGCGGCTTCGGTACATCTGCTTCGTACCCCGATTCCCATGCCCAAG
>DASYEA010000729.1:0-2768 GCA_036499265.1 Schlesneria sp.
GGTCAGTTGGTCATTGCGACTGTGTGTGATCGTGCTTTTCGTCTACGGCGGACTGCTCGGGCTGACTTATGTCGGGATCACGAAGACGCCCGTCGGATTCATTCCAAATCAGGACAAGGGCTATCTGCTGGTCAACGTCCAGCTTCCTGATTCGGCATCGCTGGACCGGTCGATTGAAGTTGTCAAACGGATTGACAAGATCGCCAGTGAGACGCCTGGTGTCGCTCACCGGCTTGGTATTCCGGGTCAGTCGTTCATCCTCAACGCCGTTGGATCGAACTTCGCGTCGATGTTCATCATCCTGGACGAATTCGATCACCGAACGGATCACGCGCTGTACTCAGAAATGATCGCTCGCAAGTTGCGCAAACAGTTCTTCGACGAGATTCTGGATGCTCAGATCGCTGTGTTTGGGGCACCCGCAGTGGACGGTCTTGGAAACGCTGGTGGCTTCAAGCTGATGGTTGAGGATCTGGTTGGCGGCCAGTTGTCGGACTTGCAGGAGCAGGCCGATACGTTGGCTCGAAAGGGAAACGAAACGCCGGGATTGGTCGGCTTGTTCAACAGCTTCCGCGCCAACACCCCCCAACTCTATATCGACGTCGACCGCACCAAGTGCAAGTCGATGGGGATCCCGCTGAACGATGTCTTTAATGCTCTGCAGGTTTACCTGGGCGGATACTACGTGAACGACTTCAACCAGTTTGGACGCACGTGGCAGGTGAATCTACAAGCTGACACCGGTTTTCGAGCACAACCTGATGACATCAAAGCGTTGAAGGTTCGCAATGCCCAAGGCCAGATGATTCCGCTGGGAACACTGGTCACGATCGAAGAGATCGGCGGACCGGTGCTGGTCACGCGATACAACATGCGAACGGCGGCGACCATCAATGGAGCGTCGCTGCCGGGAGTCAGTTCGGGTCAAACGATTCAAATGATGGAAAATCTGGCCAAATCGGAACTATCACAGGACCTGACGTTTGAATGGACCGAGTTGACATACCTGCAACTGATCGAAGGGAGCGCCGCGATTTTCGCATTCGTGGGCGCGATTCTGCTGGTCTTTTTAGTTTTGGCCGCTCAGTACGAGAGCTGGTCGATGCCGCTGGCCGTATTGCTGGTCGTGCCGATGTGTCTGCTGAGTGCAGTTTGCGGATTGTGGATGTGGAAGCTAGATCTGAACATCTTCGTGCAGGTCGGCTTCATCGTTTTGGTTGGATTGGCGGCGAAGAATGCGATCTTGATTGTTGAAACCGCGCGTCACCGAAAGGCAGCAGGAGCGTCAAGATTCGATGCGGCTATTGCGGCGAGCAAGGACCGTTTGCGGCCGATTATCATGACATCGTTCGCGTTTATTCTGGGCGTCATGCCGTTGGTGGTTTCACACGGGGCAGGGGCCGAAATGCGGCGCACGTTGGGGGTCGCGGTCTTTTTCGGAATGCTCGGCGTGACCGCCTTCGGAATCTTCCTGACGCCGGTGTTCTACTTCGTGATCGATTGGCTTTCGTCACGAGGCCAGAAGCCAGCGGACCCACATGCGAGCACTGAGCCGGGCGGGGCACCACTGGCGCCGCCCGCGCCGACTGGCCACTAGGCCGTTGGGACTTCTGCTGAATACCACTGTTCTACGACGGATCGCCATTCAGACAGACTGTGCGATGCGGCGAACGCATTTCGGACGGCGTCCGGTTGCGGATGCAGCCGGGCGAACTTGATGCTGTGCGCCCGCATCGTCGAACTGGCGGCGGCTTCGTTCGTCGCACTGATCGCCAGTTCACAGTGCATCAACAAGACGCGGCGCTGTTCAGCTAAGTCTGGTTCCGGCATTGGAAGACCCTCCGCGATCGCTTGAGCCTGCTGGAAAATCCAGGGGTTTCCAATTGCCCCGCGAGCTACCGACACCCCATCGACGCCGGTCCATCGCAGCATGTCGATGCAGGCCTGCGGCGTGAACAGATCTCCGCTGCCGATAATGGTGCGAGATCCGGCGTGTGCTTTAACTTCGCGAAGGAAATCCCAGTTGCTCGGGCCGACGTATTTCTGATCGACGGTTCGGCCATGGACGGTGATTGCGGCGGTTCCGCGTGCGAAGGCTCCGTCCAGAATCTCAAAGAAGCGATCTCGGCTTTGTGGCGAATCGTCGATTCCGCGCCGCATTTTCAGTGTGACGGGGATCTGTGAGGGGACGGCACCGCGAACGCGATCGACGATCTCAAGCGCGACGTGCGGCTGACTGAGGTGATAACCTCCGCGGCATCCGCCGACCGCAGTCTTTACGGGGCACCCAAAATTGATGTCGATCACATCGAATCCCGCCGCGACGAGTTTCTCGGCGGCGGGACCGAATTCAGCAGGGTTCGATCCCATCAACTGACCGCCGACCGGGTGTTCTTCGTCGGTGATCCGCAGGTGATGCTGAGTCTTGCGTCGCCCTTTTAGCTCCATGATGAAGCGATCAATCATGACCTCGGCGAGTGTGTAGGTTGCTCCTAAACGCCGGGCGACGATGCGCATTGGTCCATCGCTGTAACCACTGAGGGCGGCCTGCACAGCCGGAAAACCGATCGCGACTCCGCCGATGGACAGCGGGCGAATGGAAAACGAGGCTGCCGGTGGCTGATTCCAGACGGGCGGGGGAAGGCGGTCGAGTTGCGAGGTCGCATTGGTCATGGAAGCGATTTTGACGAAAACTTGGGACTTTGGAAGTGCCGGCCCCGGCGAGTTCCGAAAGATGCTCCTTGACCGCCGTTCTCTTGCAGTCCTAT
>DASYEA010000730.1:0-8566 GCA_036499265.1 Schlesneria sp.
TTTCCAATTCTCGTCGAGACGTACCACAGAGCCACCGACATCACCAGGAACGGTAGCATCGGCATCCCGGGGGTGATTGACAGCAAACCCAGCAGGCCGGCACCGATTTGCAACGGTCGAGTCTTCGTCAGGAACTGACCGGTGATTTCGGCACCCAGACCCGACGAGTTCGATGACTTGGTGACCAGAATACCAGCGGAAGTGGCGATGATGAGTGCGGGAATCTGCGAGACTAGACCGTCACCCACCGACAGGATTGAGTAGGTCTGAATGGCCTGCATGATCGGCATGCCATTCATCAACCCGATGATAATTCCGCCCAGCAGGTTGATGCTGGTGATGATGATACCGGCCACGGCATCGCCGCGTACGAACTTACTGGCCCCGTCCATCGCCCCGTGGAACTCGGCTTCTTGCAGCAGATGAGCTCGACGGCGCTTCGCCTCGACATCATTGATGGCACCGGCGTTCAAGTCGGCATCAATCGCCATCTGCTTACCAGGCATCGCGTCCAAAACAAATCGCGCGCCGACTTCCGAGATACGTGTGGCACCCTTGGTGATGACCACGAACTGGATCACGACCAGGATGATAAAGATCACCAGTCCAACGACCAGATTACCGCCGACAACGAAGTTGCCGAACGTCTCCACGATTTTGCCGGCATCGGCCTGCAACAGGATCAATCGCGTCGTCGCGACGTTGAGCGACAGGCGACCTAAAGTCAGCAGCAACAGTGCCGACGGGAAGACCGACAGTTCCAACGGCTGAGCAACGCTCAATGTGACCAGCAGCAGCAGGATCGTGATGCTGAGGTTCAACGTCAGCAGCACATCCAGCAGGGCGGTTGGCAGCGGGACGATCAAAACGACCAGCACCGCCATCACGGCTAGTGGAAACACTAGCTCGCCGCGTGGAGCGATCCCGAGTGGTTTTGCAGCCGCCATCGACATGTCGTTCAGATTCCTAATGAGAAACGGCGACTACGCCACGTTTCGCAACCGATACACGTAGCCCAACACTTCACTGACCGCGACATAAAGGGTCTGCGGAATTTCTTGTCCCACTTTGACCATCTTAAACAACGCTCGAGCCACCGGCTTGCGTTCCACCACGGGAATGCCATGCCGACGAGCGCGGGCGGCCATCTGCAGAGCAAACTGATCGCGGCCCTTGGCGATCACCACGGGTGCCGAATTCACGCCGCGTTCGTATCGCAAGGCGATCGCCAAGTGAGTCGGGTTGGTGATGATCAGGGTTGCCTTGGGAATCTCTTCCAGCATTCGCCGCTGCGACACAATTTCGCGTGCCAGTTGACGTCGACGCATCTGGATGTTGGGATCCCCTTCATCGTCCTTGCGTTCGCGTTTCAGTTCTTCGCGAGACATGCGTAGCTTTTGTTCGTTGCTGTACCACTGCCAGCCGTAATCAATGGCACCAATCAACAGCAGTACCGAAGACGCCGCGATCAGAAGTTCGATTCCGATTCCCCAGGCGGTACTCACCGTGTTGGATAGCGCCCCGACATTGAGAGCGGCAATCTGTTGACCGCGATCGCTCAACACCCACCAGGCGGCGACACCGATCACCACGACCTTGGCAATCGACAGCGCACCGCGCATCAGGCCTTCCGTGGAAAAGATCTTGTGCCAGTTCATCGCAGGATTCAGCTTCTCCCACTTGGGTCCGAGCGATTCCGTATTGAGATGCAGGCCCGCCTGAGCGAGGTTGGCGATCAGTCCGACGGCGAAGATGGCGGCCATGAACCCACCGATCAGTTGCAGACCACGAGTACCGAGATCGGTGATGAACGCCGGGATATCGCCAACGGCCAATTCGACTCGTGGGGTTCTCAAATGCGACTGAATTTCGTGGCTCAGGCCACTCGCCAGTGCGGCCCCGGTCCACCACAGCCCCACAGTTCCGACCATCAGCAACAAGCCGGTAATCAGTTCGTGGCTGTACGCGAACTGGCCTTGCGCCCGCGCGTCATCGCGCCGGCGCTGCGTTGGTTGTTCGGTCTTGTCAAAGCCCTCTTCGGACATGTCTTAGAGCTCATCCGACTCAAGTGTGGCATCCCGCGAGCGAAAAACCACTTAGTCTAACCCTTGTTTCAACGCGACATCGAAGTGCGGCACGCACTAGCGGCCGAGTAACAAACTGGAAAAACGCTGGAGAACAATTCCCATCTGCGGAGCGATATCGGGCCACAGCACGCTGGTGGCCACCAGTCCGACCACGATTCGCAATGCGAATCCGACGGACATCAAGTTCAATTGCGGAGCAGCCTTGGCCATGACGCCCAGGACCAACGACGTGATAAACAGACAACAAGCGATTGGGGCGACCAGCATCAAGCCCCATTCGGTCGTCGACGACATCACTTTCATCTGCAACGCGACGGGAAGGGACAGGATCGCCCCCCCGATCGGCTGGCGAACGAACGAACCGTGCAGCGCCGCCAGGAACACGTGATGCACGTTCTGCGAGAAGAACAGCACTACTCCCAGGACTTCGAACACTTCGCCCATGACGGTGGTCATCTGTGGCCTCGACGGGTCGGTGATCGCTCCCATTGTCAGACCCATTTCCTGGCTTAGGTATTCACCCGCCACACGAAACGGAACCAGGAACAAGCCGAAGACATATCCCAAAGCACAACCGATCAATGTTTCGCAACCAATGGCCAGGGCGAATGCCATCCACGGACGATCGTTCAAGGCCGTCGCAACGCTTAGTGTTCCGGCACCGGATTCGGCAAACCAGAAACAAGTGAGTGCGAGAGCGGTCCCCGCTTTCACGGTACCTGGAACGAAACGGCCACCCAAATAGGGGATCGTCGCAACAAATGCCGACACGCGAGCCATGATCAGCCCGAATGTCATCACCCATATTTCTAGCAGCGCGTCCATTAGACCGCATCCAACTTAACTAAGGCGTCCCGCGAGCGGAAACCAGCTGTGTCTATCCCATGTTTCAACGCGACACGGAAGTGCGACCCGCACTAGTGCCCGATCTGCGCCGCACGTGAAAACATCTGAACCGTAAAGTAAATCGACATTTGCAACAGCCACGGCATCGTCACAACGAACAATCCGGCCAGGGCCAGGATGCGTGGTGCGAAGCTCAGCGTCTGCTCCTGAATATTGGTCACCGCCTGGAAAACACTGATGACCAGGCCAATGACCAGGCTGACCGCCAGTGCTGGCGTCGTCAGCAACACTGCGTGATAGAAGAAGTCGCGTCCCAGTGAAACGGCATCCAGTTCGTTCATGATTGTCCTGCTATCCAAAACTCTGATTGAGCGACAGTGCCACCAGATGCCATCCATCCGCCAGGACAAACAACAACACCTTGAATGGCGTCGAGACAATCACAGGCGGCATCATCATCATCCCCATCGACATCAGCACCGTGGCCACCACGATGTCGACTAGCAGGAAGGGGACGTAAACGCAGAAACCCATGAAGAACGCGGTCTTCAATTCACTGATAATGAACGCCGGAATCAGCACACTGATCGGCGTCTGCTCCGGTGACGCGATCGGTCCCGACTTGGACATGTGCAGGAACAGGGCCAGGTCATGCTTACGTGTCTGACGCAGCATGAAAGCCTTGTGAATCTCCACGCCTCGTCGAAAGGCCTCGACGTTCGTGATCTCTTTGTTCATGTAGGGGAGCACGGCCTCGGTGTTCAATCGAGTCAGCGTCGGTTCCATGATGAAGACGGTCAGGAACAGGGCCAGTCCAATCAGGACGGTGTTCGGCGGGATTTCCTGCGTCGACAGTCCGCGCCGGACGAACGACAGCACGATCGTGATTCGCGTGAAGCAGGTCAGGCACGAGAGAGCCGCCGGCAACAGGACTAGGCTGCCCAGGAAAATCGCCATCTGCAGCGGAGGTGACAGGCTTTGCACGAAGCCTGATTCACCGAATCGTTCCGCGATTTGTTCGAAGTTATTCACAGGGATCCTCCCTGCAAACTTGATGCGGATCTTAATCGCGTCTCAAAGCTGGAGGCGGTGATTGCTGGCGGGGCGTCTTCCGCGGGGAGCTGCTCATCCAGCGCTTCGCGGAACGAAGGGGGCAGGGCGATCAGCGATTTCAATCCGGTCGCGTCTGTCCCGGCGACCAGTTGAGTGTCACCGACCTTCACCAGATAAAGGACAGCACGGCCACCCAAGGTGACGCTGCCTTCGATCTGCAGTGCCTGACCGGTCAAGCTCTTCGTCTGCAGTTTCATCAACCACGGCTTGCCGAACCACAACGATCCGACGCATAGCACCAGGACGAACGCGGTGCCGAATCCCAGACGCATCAGCATGGCGCCGGTGTTGGGAGGTTCTGGCCATTGAGGTGAGTAGGTCAGGTCGCCAGCGTCGCTCTTGCTGACAGTAGGAAGCTGTGGCGTCTCTGATGCAGGTTCGGCAGCGCGCACGGTGCCATTGCTAAACAGCATGGCTGCCAGCATTGCCGCGAACATCACCTGGAAGCAACTTCTCACCGGGACACCGCCTTCCTTGGCTGATGTCAGAGTTGGATACCGATTCAGGAACCTGAACCGGATGCATCCGTAATCTCTGTAATTCGAATCGCAAACTGATCGTTAACGACGACCACTTCACCGCGCGCCACGCGGACGTTCTGCACGATCAGGTCGACCGGTTCCGAAACCAGCCGGTCCAACGTCACGACCGAACCAATGTCGAGCTTCAGCATGTCCTCGACCGAGAAGTCTGCTCGACCCAATACCGCTTCGGCATCCAGGCGGACCCCGTAAAGGTGATCGAGTGACTTACCAGCAGAGATCTTGCCAGGCGTCATGTTCGCGAACGCCGGGGCCCGCGCCGCAACTTCATGCGCCGGTTCCGGTTTGTCGCGAGCCAATTCCTGTTCGACCTTGGCCAGGACGGCATCCAAAGTTTCCGTCATTTCGATTCCCTCCTCGACACTAGCAAACTTCGATCACGCCGCTTCGGGTGTTTCTGTCGTACGCCGTTGCTGGATTTCGGTCGCAATTTCAAAGGCCTGGCGATTGCCTGTCCGCCCGGCCCAGCCAAGAAATTTCGGTTCGCCTTGAACGGACGCCTGCAGCGGATCACCGACGCGCTGATCCAGCACGACGACATCGCCGACTCGCAGACCCGCCAGTTGAGGTCCCGTCAATTGAACCGCACCCAGACGAACTTCGATCCCGGCCCGCATGTCACGAACCAGTTGTTCCAATTGACGACGGCTGGCTTGAGGATCGAGCGACTGTTGATTCCGAACGGGCAGCCCAAACAGATGGGCCACAAAATCTGCGGACAGCAACCAACTCCAATGCGTTTGGCCCAGCTTTGTCTTCACGATCGACCGGCAGACGATCATCGATTCCTTGGGGCGAAATCGTTTGGTGCGACGCAGATTCGATTCGGTCTCGCCCAGTGCCAGGTTGAGCGACACGTCACCCTGCCACGACTCTTTCAGGCTGCGCATGATCATCTCGGCGATCACTTCCGCGACCGAAAGTTCGGCCGCGGTGAGCGATCGTTCGACGGGGATCTTGTGCGGTGGATCACCCAGGATGCAGCCGATCAATTCCTGCACCAGTGGATTAGGCAGTGCCACCAGTGACTGCGCGTCGTGCTGACCGAGTTTCAATTGTAAGGCGAGTGACTTGTCGGTCCACTCCGTTGTCAATTGCGTCGGCATCATGGTGGAGGAACAGTCGAATTGCAGTTCCACCGAGACAGCGGCCCCCGCCAGCAACTCGACCAACAGCGCGTTCGACCGCGTCAACCATTGAGCCAGGTTGACTCGCAGTTGCGGCGCCAGTGGCGGCGGTTGAGTGAAGTCGTGGCGTGGCAATGTCATTGGACGTGAAATTCTTCAAACAGGATGTCCTGGATCCGTTCGCGACCATCCGTGAACAGCAGTGCGTTGAAGTTGTCCTGAATCTCGCGGCGCAATCGATTGACGCCGACCTTCCCGCGAACTTCTTCCAGCGTCTTGTCTGCCAGATGACTGGTCAGCCAGGTCTGCAGAATCGGCTTTCGCGATTCCAGCGCCGACTTCACATCCTCTTCGTCATCCCCTTCAGCCTGCAGAGTCACTTCCAAAGCCAGGTAGCGAGTCAGCGTGGGGTCATTCAGATTGACGACGATCCGACCAAACGGCAGGAAGGAAGGGCCTTCCGCAACCTTCTTTTCAGCACCAGGGGCACCGTGTGAATCGCCACCGTGACCTGCGGCCGCATGTCCGCCGTGGTCATCCTTGGACTTCTCTTTCTTTTCCTTCTTCTTGTCTTCTTTCTTGTCGTGGCCGGCATCATGACCTGCGGCAGCGGGATCGGCCTTGGCGACTTCAGTCCCGTCGTGGCTTTGCCCTTTCATCATCTGGGGAATAGCGACACCAGCGGCGGCTGACGCCAAACCGACTCCACCCAGCATGATGATCTTTTTCAGGTCCATGATACGCCTCAATCCCACGAGCCACTTTCCGCTGCAAAAGACGCACGGAAACCAGCCCACGCGGGATGGCCTATCGAATTGATCGGAAGCCACGGCGCAAACCTTGAGGGTTTCGGGGACTTTTCCGGTCAGAATGTTTGGGAAATCTGCGCAAACGTTCCGGCCGCGTCGCTTGGCCTCCGGCAGAATCTGCCGGTCACCGCAATTCGCTTCTCAAGGCGACGCTAAATCGGCGCAGCAAACATTTATGCGATATGGATTTGCGATCTTGATTCCAGCTTACTGCTGGCAATCGAGAATCACGCTGGAGCACCCACGTTTATCATTAATCGACGAATAGACTGACGCCAACAGGTGAATGTACTTCGGCTTTTTTTCTAAGAGCATGATCTCCACATACAGCGCAGGAGACTGCGTCTCGTCGGAGTAAATCACGGTCCTGTCACCGAACGTGCTGATCACTTTCTCGGGATCTAAACAGGGTAGTAGTTGTTCCAGAATTGCGGCAACGGCTTCCGGTTCGATCCGCCTTTCAACCATTCTGGTCACCTCAATCACAGCACGACCGGCCTACTTCCAAGCTCACTCGGCCTTCTTCTCAGGCGGCTCTTGATCCAACAATTCGAACTCTTCCTGCTTCGGGGGTTCGATGCCGGGTAGCTCGATTTTCTTGTCGGTCAGGGCTTCCAAGTAGAACTTGATCAGTGGTCGCAGCTGCGTCGTCGGCGTGCGATCGAGGATGTGTGAGAACGACTGCGTCGCTCCGGCGACATCACCCAGTTCGAGTTGGGCCTGGCCGATCTGGTAGGTCAGTGAGGCATCTTCGCCGCGCCCGTTACTGACGATTTCTCCAGCAGCGGCCAGATGAGTGAACGGGTATTGATCGGGCGACATCCACATCGCGTTGAGCGTCACAAATGGCATCGTGAGCAACGCCGTTTGTGTGTGAGTCGCATTCGATTCGGCAAGCTGCTCGCGCCACAGATCAATCGCGCGATTGTAGTCCCCGTTGATCAATAGCGACGTGGCGACCGCATCGCGCCAACCGGGTGCTCCTCCACCAACGGTCGCCTGGTCCAGCGTATCGAGGCCTTCTTGCACTCGACCCACTTCGATCAACCATGACCCCAGGGCATTGCGAGCCAGTGGATTTTGCGCCTTATAGATTGGGTCATCTTCCAGAGTTCGCACAGCCAGTCGGATGGCACCGACCTGATAGGCACTGGCCGCGATCTGGAATCGATCGGCCTTCTGCAGCCCCTCTTCGACCTGGCCTTCGAATCTGGCGACGGCGTCTTCCAGAGTGGATTCGATGTTCAGCAGTTGTTCGCGTTGCTTTCGTTCTTCTTCCGACGAATCCATTGTCACCGGACGAATCCGTTTGATCTGTCGAATAGCATCAAGTGCCAGTTCGCCGCGTTGCGTCCGTTCGAACAGGCCGAGCAATTCGTAGTGAGTCACCAAATCGTTCGGGCGCAGCAATGCCGCCTGCTGCAGCGCACCAACGGTTTCGTAGTAGCGAACAGAATTGAACCAGCGAACCCCCGCCGCATTCATGAGACCGGTTTCAACCTCATCCAGAATCAGGTAAGCCATCCCCAGGCAGCGGTAGCCCTCGGCCGAGTTCGAATCTTCTCGTAGACCCGCATTCGCATTTCGGATGGCGAGCAGGGCGCAGGCGATTCGAAACTGCGGCGAGACACTGCCGCTGGCACCGGCCAGTTGAAGATAGTGTGTCGCCACCTGGACTCCCGCAGGATATCCAGACCGCCTGACCGAGAAGATCCCATCCGTGAACGATGCGGGCTTGCCACACACGCGAACCGTATCGACAGGAACCTCCTTCTCGCGAAAGGCCTGCTTATCAAAATCGAGCCGATGAGCAGCCACATGCTCACTTTGCGGCGGGCCCTGGCCATCGCGGTAATAGACCGCCGTCGATGCCGTCAGCTTGGTCATCGCCCAGTCACCGGACGCCAACAGATCACCAAACGTGACGTAATCGGCTGGCGGAGTCGGACCACTCAGCCGCGGCATGGTGTGCGTCACCTGATACTTCTCGAACGTCGATCGCCAAACCTCAGGTTCGCCGCTACCGGGCAAACTTTTGCGTC
>DASYEA010000731.1:0-3239 GCA_036499265.1 Schlesneria sp.
GCGCAGGATCCGGGCGTTCAGGCAGCTCAAAAGCAATTGAACCAGGCGTCACTTCAAGCTCAACAGGCGTCGGCACGTTACAACAACGCGCTGGGGTCGGCCAATTCCATGGGGAGGTACGGTCGAGGATACTCGCGCGGGCGACGTGGATACGGCGTGATTGTGATGAATACCGGTTACTCGCATGGATCACACCATCATGTCCATCATGCGAGCGTGCATCGACGTTGACGCACTGCGCATTTTGATGTGAGCCCCCCTCGTGGATTGCTGACAAAGCGGATCAGTTTCCTTCCCATCCCATTTGAAGGTCCACATCTATGACAGACAGCGTCTCGACATGGCTTCCCCAATGGACCACTCGCGTTGGCCTGGTCGCCGCAGTTGCGATCGGACTAACAGTAACTTGGAATTTGCCTGTGGCATCAGCGCAAAAAGACAAGCCCGCTCAGGTCAATGAAGATCACGGACGCGAGTCGGCGAATCTCAAGCAAGCTTTCGGCGGCATGCAGGTCGATTTGTTCTTCGTCATGGGAGAACTCGAATCGCAGAAGCCGGGACTGGCCGGCGTGAAATTCATGGACGCGGTCGATGTCACGGGGAAAGAACTCCTTCGTTTCGAACGCGCCGGTGAATCCTGGCTGATCGATCCCGACACCGTTTTCGCCTATCACTTGCACAAGGCGAAGTAACAATTAGCGCGAACCACTTGCTGGGCAACTTTGCGGTTGCATAATAGCGAGCATGGATTTCGACGAAGACAAAGTGTTTAAGGCGCTCGCGGATGCTGGACGGCGGTTGCTGCTGGATCGATTGCATGCGAACAATGGTCAAACCCTGGGACAGCTCTGCGAATATCTGGACATGAGCCGGCAGGCGGTCACAAAGCATCTTACAGTTCTTGAAGAAGCGAATCTGGTCGTCGTGATCTGGCGTGGTCGTGAGAAGCTGCACTATCTGAACCCGGTGCCGATTCATGAGATTGCTGACCGCTGGATCGGAAAGTTCGATCGCGGACGACTGCGCTTGCTGGCCGACCTGAAGCGGCAATTGGAAGACAAGTCCGACAACTGATTCAGACATGAGCCCGGCACCTTCCATTTCTTGGATGTGGTAGGGCTTGTCTACCGGTCGGCTGCATTTTAGGGCCGTCGGCTTCATAGACGATCGCCGATGCCTGATGCTCTTTAAGGACTTGCGCTGGTATTCCCCGTAGCGCGTCTGTTCCGCTAGAATGCATGGTCCAGCCCGAAGGTTTGTCGGGACTGCCGCGAGGTTTTCGTGGCGTGGACCACGATAAGTCCGCGTCGTTGCAACAGACAGGGATGTGTGGACGGGCGATTTCGGCACCATGGCGGGTGAGATGACGTTGAATTCAGAATTGCAGGAACCACCTGAGTGGACGGCCACGGATCGATCCGATCCTGATCGTCGCGGGGTGATTCGTTCGCTGACTCAATCTCTGGTGTCGCTCTTCATCGCGGTCCTTCTGTTCCGTACGTTCGCGGCCGAAGGCTACATGATTTCGACGGGTTCGATGGCTCCCTGTCTTTTGGGATTTCATAAGCGGGTCGAATGCCCTAAGTGCCACCAATTGTTTCCCTTTGGAGTGGCCTACGACACGGACGCTCCCGAGGAGGCCGAAGAACTGGTGCAATCGCGATCGCGCGCGGTTTGTCCCAACTGCGGACAGACAGGGATTGATGTGAGCGATGTCCCGCGCAATCACGGCGACCAGTTGCTGGTGAATAAACAGGCCTATCTGTATCGATCACCGCAGCGATGGGAAATTATCGTCTTCCGCAATCCCGCCAAGGCGACAGAAGCCTACGTCAAACGAGTCGTCGGTCTGCCCGGCGAGCAACTGCAACTGGGCGATGGCGACGTATACATCGATGGTCGAATCGTCCGCAAGAATTATGAGCAGCAGCGAGCGATGCGGATTCTGGTTCACGATCACGATCATCGCCCGCAAGACGATCCGAAATATCAACCGCATTGGATCCCGATGGCCGAAGAGGCGATGCACGAGCGTGAAGCTCGCCAACCCGCGGGCTGGCAGGTTGATGGCAACGGCTTCCAGTTGAGGCAGGGGCACGAACGCCGTCCCGATCGAGAACCGTTCCGATGGATTCAATATCAACAGTGGATCCGATCGGGGGGGCTGCACGACACATCGGTCCCGCTTGCGGAATGGCCGATCAATGTGCAACCATCCAGCGTCCCGCAAGTCGGGTTGAGGTACGATCCCCAGACGCAGAAGCTGAGTTGCACGGGAGCCATGCCCGAGGCGGCTCTGAACGAGATTCTGTTGCTGTCCGAGGATGAAAGCTTTCAAACGGCGATGCGGCAGCTCTATAGCGCATCGCACGTGGCCCCGCTGACCGACGACTACGGATACAACCCGGCGGATGGGGCGACGATTCCGAATCCGGTCCGCGATGTCATGGTGTCGTGCCGCGTTCACCTCGAAAATGGCACAGGTGAATTCATCATTCAGATGACTGAAGGAGTACGAAACTTCAGTTGCGTGCTGGATGCCAGCCGTCGTGAAGTTCGTCTGTTAATCGGTGAAGATGAGGAACCGGTTGCCACAGGTGAATGGCCCAAATCTTTTGATACTGGATCGCCCATTGTGGAGATGTCGTTGATCGATCGGCAAATCGTCGTCGCGATCAATGGCCAACTGCTGCTCGAATCTTGGCCGCTGGAAATCGAAGACGCCACACCGGCACCCCGCTCGGCCGTTCGAATTGGAGGGCGCGGTCTGGACGTGCATGTCGACCAACTGAAGCTGTATCGGGATGTCTACTATACGTCGTCCCGTAGTCGGAACGGCGTGAATCGTCCCTGCGAATTGGGCGCGGATCAGTACTTTGTCATGGGCGACAACAGCCCGGTCTCGCACGACAGTCGTCGTTGGGATGAAGCTCCGGTAGATCGCAAACTGCTGCTGGGCAAGCCGTTTCTGGTCCATCTTCCCTCGAAGCCAGGTCGCCTGAGAATTGGCAAGCACGAAATGCATCTGCGAATGCCGGATGTTGATCGAATTCGATTCTTGAAGTGATGCGTCGAGCGAGATTGTTTGCGCAAAACTGAGTGCTCGAAGACTCGACTCCTGCCACTCGACCGTCGGGTTGACCCAGGCCAATCCTTTGCCTGAGGAGAAGGATTGCATCGGGGCTCAGGCGTTATCACACTGGGTGCCTGAGAGACCGAGAACGAGCAATCCTCTGAGT
>DASYEA010000732.1:0-2017 GCA_036499265.1 Schlesneria sp.
TTCCTCGTCCCTCGTTACCGATGATCAGCACCGAAGGGCGGCGAAAGTCCGCTTGATACAGCGGTCGATCGGCCTTTTCCGTCCCGCCGATGATCTGGCAGCCTCGATCATGAAACTGATCGACGGCCGCCACCAGGTCCGCAGCTTGCGCGATCGGCAGGTAATTGACCGCACCCACCGAACTGCGAGCGACTTGACTGTTGATTTCAACCTGTTCTCGGTCGCTGACGACGATGCCGTCAACTCCCAAGGTCGATGCGCAGCGGATGATCGCCCCGAAGTTGAACGGATCCTGCACACGATCGAGGATGGCGATGACGGGATTGTCGGGCAGGCTGCTGCTGAATTGAGGGGGAGTCAGATAAGGGAATGGTGCCATGCGGGCGGCAAACCCCTGGTGTTCGGCCGTTCGGCAGGACTTGGTCAGCATGGTTTCGCTGACGACATTCAGTGGTACGTCGGCATGTTCGGCGAGGCGAATCGAATCCGCGAGCAGCCGTTCTTCCAACTGTTCACCAACAAGCAATTCCAGAATAGGCCAGCGACTCGCCTGGAGAGTTTCTAAAACGACGTGACGTCCCCAGATCCAGCAACGATTGTGGTTGCTCATCACCTGACGGCCACGCCTGGACGAATCGACCATCAGATGTTGTCCGCCTTGACCAAGTCGGCCACGAGGGGATCGATCTGTTTCTCATAGGAGATGCCTTCTTCGGAATCGCTGGCAGGCGTTCGGTTATCAAATCGCTTGGAAAGCTTTCCCGTTCGATCGTAGACATAGACCGCGGGAATTGAATCGATGTCGAGTTGCTGGAATAACTCATCGGCGGCAATGGTGGACATACCGTTGATTAGCTTCTCTGCATGCTGGCTGGTAAGTTGTTTGAGTACGCGTTCCCGGTAGAGGGCAACGGGCTTGTTTTTCGCGCCGATGAAATCGCAATCGAACGAAATGCAGACCACATCAGCGGGATGCCGCTGTTGCAATGCGACTAGATGCGGAAACTCGCGCAGGCAGGGTTCGCACGACGTGGACCAAATGTCGACGACAACGACCTTGCCCTTGTGGTTGGTGACGACTTCCTGCAATTGATCCCAACTGAGTTCCTTCAGTTCGAAGGTGTCGCTTGCTGCGGCAACGGGTAGAGTTTTGTCGACGGCGGCGCTAATCGAGGTCGGCGTCGCGGGATCTTTTTTCACTGTGGGAGCAGTGGAAGGACCGCAGCCAAGCACAGCGAGCGCAGTTACGGCTAGTAAAGTCCCGAGTCCTGATCGAACAGATTGCATAACAGTGCCAGTTCCAGCGGGTGACGCGGCATCACAGATCATCTCAATCCGACGATTGTTTCTTAAGGGGTGGGGCGCTCGCAAGGCATAGCCGAATGTTTCAGCAATCTGGCGATCGAATCGTGGCGAGATTCCCGTCAATTCGCATGTTTCGGGCAATTCTCGGGCGAATGGCCCTACTGGTGCTGCTCGACGGTTGCCGGGCCGAATCCGCTCAGTCAGACTGTCGGTTCTAAAGTATCGTCGGCTGTGAGAAACAGTACTCGTGGTTCGAGGGTGATTGGATGGCGACCCTTTTTGTCCGATCGATGTTGCTTTGCATCGGAACAGTTCTGGTGTTTGTCGGCCGTAAATCCGGCGATGTCTTGGGGGCCGATCCCGTTCAGTCATTGCAGGCGGGGGCCGTCGCTCAGGATATCACTCCGCTGGAATTCCCAATCTCCGTCAACGGGAATATGGCCGACGTGCAGGCGACCGCGGCCCATGATCGCCTGCACGCTCGCTGCCTAGTCCTGGCGAATGGTGAAACGTCTCTAGCCATCGTGGTCTGCGACAGTTGCATGATTCCTCGTGAACTAATCGACGCCGCACGACAGCAGGCCTCGGCGAAGACCGGGATCCCGGCTGCCAACATCTTGATCTCGGCGACACACGCCCATTCATGCCCCACGGTAACGGGGGTGTTCCAGAGCGACCCCGATCAGAAATACTCGCAGTTCCTGATTACGCG
>DASYEA010000733.1:0-6357 GCA_036499265.1 Schlesneria sp.
GCGGAACTGATCTTCCTTGATCTTCTGAACAATCGCAAACTTTCGCGAACTGTCGGCTTCCGAACGCAATGACTCCCGTTGACCGGGTGTCAGCGTCTGCAGCCAGACAGTGTACGTCTGTAACAGACCGGAAAGGTTCCCGCCCCCCTTCTTGTTTTCGTCGAGCTGGTCGCTGAGTTGCCGATAGTGGTTCTGCTGGTCGTCACTGAGCTGTTGGAAGATATTCAGATTACGCTGCAAGCGATCTCGCTCGATCTGTGACATCTTGACGATCTGCTGATGCCGTTCCTGCAGACTTTTGTTATCGACTGGTGCCGACTCGGCGGTCGAATCCTCAAACAGACGACTCTTCTGCAGCTTATCGAGGAAATCGATCGATTCGGCTTCTTTGTACTGATCGATCTTCTGCACGATCGGCAGATTGGCCAGTAACTGCTGGCTGGGGTTGGCAATCCAGACGTTGGTGATCTGATAGCCGAACCATCCTGACAGACCGAGCGCTACGAGCCATACGACAGCCACGCCAACGCGTTTCAGTGGATTGAACCAGGCTTGCTGAGTGACATCGAACGGCGTTTCGCCCACCTTTAAGGTGGTCATGGTCCGCTCGGTAAATTCGGGAGGTGCCTTGGGGGTCGGCAAAACGTCGAGTAGTTCCCAAGTGCGAGCCAGCGCTTCGACTTCGTGCCGCGCCACTTCACTGCGCGCAAGCACTTGATCGATCAACTGTGACTTCGTGTCCGGCAATTCGCCGTCCAGGTAAGCCACCAGATCTTCACGCTGCTCGGCGGAAAGTCGAAGTGTTTTTTCCATGATTCACGGTCGCTGACGAGTCTGAACTGAAATTGCTCAACGGTGTCGGCAATTCATCACGGCTCGATGTTGTCTCTAATCCTTCACTGTATGAACCCGACTCGACGAGAATTGTCTCGTTTTTGTGATCTCAAATTTTAGATTTGAGATTTGAAATCCGCCATTCGAACCCGAAATCACTAAATTCGAGGATCCACTGGTGATTACTTGGCCTCTTTCCCCATTTGCATATAGGGCTCTAACACGATCCGCAGGTTTTCGCGGGCCCGCGACAACAGCGACTTCACCGCCGTGGAGGTTAGTTCCATCGCGTCGGCAATGTCTTCGTAGCTCATTTCTTCATATTTGTGCAGCAGAACAGCCATCCGCTGCCGCTCATTCAATTGTTCCATCGCCTGTTGCACGACAGCCTGCAATTCCCGCCGATCCAACTGTCGATTCGGCATCAATCCCGATTTTTCAGTGGCGAGTTGTTCAGTCGGCCGAACACCCAAAGGCCCCGATTCGGTGCCGGCCAGGTTGACCTCTTTGCGACGTCCTTTGGCTCGGCGCGAATTGCTCGCCAGGTTATTCGCAATCCGGAACAGCCACGTCGAAAACCGCGCCGTCGGCTGGTAACCGTGGCGGGCTCGATAGATCCGCAGGAACACATCTTGAGCCAGATCTTCGGCCGCTTCCTGACTTTGCAGCATGTGATAGAAGATGTTTGTCAGCCGGTCCTGATACGCGACGACCAACTGCGTGAACGCACCCTCATCACCTTGCTTGGCCCGAAGCATTAATTGCACTTCGGGATCATGCAGGTAACCTGAGTCTTCGACAGGGGATCCTGGTTTGATCTGTGTTGGCACGGACGAAAAATCTCTGAGAGCCAGCGCCAGCTCGACGGAATCTGCGATTGCACCTGGAACACCACACCCCGACCTGAGTTCTGTCACTTTCGTGCTGGTGGCGTCGTGGCCTGGTTGCCCCGAGAGTATAATCACCCTCCCGCCCGGAATCGAACCCGAATTGAAATCCTGTGATTGCGCAATGCTCTTTCGCCAATGGCAGTTCAGAAAGTCGGTCGTTTAACCGCGTGGGCATCGCCCCGCGCGTGGTGGCGGGCAATGCAAGAACGGTTCACCACAGCCCAATCGAAAAACCTCGTCCGACTCCCCATCACGCGCGGGGCGATGCCCACGCGGTTAAACGAAAACAAGCTTCACACACTATTGCCTCTTAAGCCGAAGATCCCTCGCTCTATTACTCCCCCAGCCGTCTCTTTCCAACCCGCCACAAAGGTCGTAACAATCCAATGACGATCAGTTCCTTACCACTCAGCTACTGCACTAATGTTCACCCTGGTCGATCTGTCGCGGAAGTCGAAGACGGGCTGGATCGATTTACGTTGCCGATCAAACAGGGGTACGGTCACGATCTGGCCGCCGGGCTGTGGCTGGCAGCCCCGGTGATTCAAGAACTTGACGCCTCCCCCGACGCCGTTCGCCAATTCGGCGATGGGCTCGCTCGACGAGGCCTGACTTGCTACACGCTGAATGCGTTCCCGTACGGCGATTTTCACTCGGCACGAGTCAAAGAGAACGTGTACCTGCCCGACTGGACCGCGCCGAACCGGTTGCAGTACACGCTAGGCTGTGCTCGCGTCCTCGCGACTCTGTTACCCCCTGGAGCGGAAGGCAGCATCTCGACGGTACCGCTCGGCTTCAAACCATTCGAACATCCCGCTGACTTCGCCGATCGCTGCGCAGACCAATTGATTGAACTGGCCCGCGGCTTGGACCGTCTGCGCGCCGAAACTGGCAAGGTCATTCGCCTGGCGATCGAGCCGGAACCGTTCTGCGTGATCGAAACCACCGACGAGACTTTGCAATTCTTCGCACGCCTTCGCGAACAAGCGGCCGACGCCGGTGCGTTGGAAGTGGTCAATACTCATCTGGGAGTTTGCTACGATGTCTGTCACCAAGCCGTCGAATTTGAAGATGTGGCCGCGTCGATCCGCTCGTTGACCGCCGCCCAGATCCGCATCAACAAGGTCCACATCACTTGCGCGATCGAGATTACCAATCCCGGCAGCAACGCTGAGGCCCGCATAGCCCTGGCCCGCTATGTCGAACCTCGCTATCTGCATCAGACGTTTGCTCGGACCACATCAGGTACAATCGTGCGACAAGTCGACCTCGACGAACCGCTCGCGTCGAGCCCGCCCGCTGATTTTCGAGACGCCCCGATGTGGCGAGTTCACTTCCACGTCCCCGTCGATGCCGAACACCTCGGCCCGCTAGGAACGACCCGCGGCGAGCTGAAGAAGGCCCTGGCGGTCATCCCCGAACTCGACTATGCCCCTCATCTGGAAGTGGAAACCTACACGTGGGAAGTCCTTCCCGGTGGCGGAACGCCGAATATCGTCGAAGGCTTTACGAGAGAACTACTCGCCACCAGAAAGCTGCTCGCCGAGCAGAAATAGTCCATTCATGACTGCCAGATGATCGAGTGCCACGGTTTTGGAGTCCTCGACAAGGCCGTGTCTTTGATCAAGGAATACGGTTCATTCGAAGACTTCGCTGACGATTTCAACTCCCAAAATCGCGCCCTGTCATCTCAAGAACCGTCCCCGAGCCCACCCAAACCGACCGCCTTGTTGCGAAATCCCGCACGAATTCGTTAGACAGCTTGAACCAAACGCTCGGATGCTTCATTCTTGCGAGACAGCAACCAGAATTGACGGCTTCGTGAGATCAGATTGTGTCGCTCGATACGCGTTATAAAATTCTCGAAAAAATCGGCTCGGGCAGCTTTGCGACTGTGTATCGCGCTCGAGATACCGAACTCGGTCGCGAAGTCGCGATCAAGCAACTGCATCAGGAATTCGTCGACGACCCGAAACGACTGGAGCGCTTCTGGCAGGAAGCCCAGTTGCTCGCCTCTCTTCAGCATCCGAACATCGTCACCATCTTCGACATCGTCAAAGAACGAGGTTGGCTGGTGATGGAGCTGATGCAGTCGAGTCTGGCCGAGCGATTGTCGGGGCGGCAGATCGATCTGCGAGCGTTGCGAGCCACCCTGGCTCACGTCTTGCGAGCTCTCAAATACCTGCACGCGCAAGGAGTCATCCACGGCGACATCAAGCCCGCCAACCTGATGATTGATGCTCGTCGCCGCGTCAAACTGGGCGACTTCGGCCTGGCCTGTCGTGTGGCGACCGTCGACGGCAGTTTGCTTAAGGGGACGACCAAGTACATGGCTCCGGAAACGGTGTCCGATGACTTTGGTGATGTCGGCCCGGCCAGCGATCTGTATTCACTCGGTTTCTCCGCTTACGATCTCATGTGCGGCGGGAACTTTGAAGAACTGTTCCCGGGCCTGAATGCGAAGGGACGCAATCAGCAAGTCGCCTGGATGATGTGGCATGCCGCTCCCGATCGCCGATTGCCCGAGATCGGTCGAGTTTTGGAAGGGGTGCCGCCTGACTTGGCCAAAGTCGTGCAAAAACTGACTCAAAAAGAGCAGGCACTGCGATACAAGACGGCTGACGAAGCACTGTCCGATCTGCAGATCGATCTGAAACTCGTCGGTGGGCAAACCGGCGAAATGGTCTTGGATGAACCGACCAAGAACAACAACCGTCGCACCTACATGGCAGCCGCCGCGCTGGGGGCCTCGGTGCTGATGAGCGGCCTGATGCTGTGGCCGGATTCCAAAGCGAACCAAGGCCCTGGCCAGAAGTCGCACGGCCTGATTCGTGAAGTGAACGGCGACAAAAATGAGTTCGTCGTGCAAGACTTGAACACCGGGTCACTCGAACCATTCAAGGTGCCACGCAAGCAACGCATCTTCCTGCTGAACGACAAGAAGAACATCCTGCTGCGAGAATTGAAGCCGGGCGATCATGTCGAGATGGATGTCGACAAGAATCAGTCGGATCTGGTCGTCAACATGATCGTCGACCGACCGGTCCCGACGCACGGCACACTGAAAGAACTGCTGCTGCATGATTCGCGGCTGATCCTGTCGATGGAAGAAGGAAACACGCGCGATGACCTGCCGGTGCGAGTCCCCAAGAGTGCCGTGATGAAACTGAATGGCCAGACGATCGAACTGCGTGACCTGCAGCACGGCGATCGGTTGGATATCACTCACTTGTCGGAGCCAGGCCAAACCCGTGGACGAGTTCTCAATTCGTTGAACGCGCGGCGCATCGTGACGACGGTCGGATCGGTTGCCGGTTACGATCCCGACCAGGCCATCCTCTCAATCCAGATTGGCCAAGGCGCGGCAGCCAGTTCCCTGAAACTGCCGGTCGATGCAAAATGCAAGGTCTCGATCAACGGCTCGACCACCGCCGAAAATATGCCACTGACCGCCGCCGCCTTAAAGCCGGGCGATCGCGTCTCGATCCAGCACGACACCGAAATTGTGGAAGTCACTGCGACCCGCAGTCAGCAGTTCGACGGGGCCGTGCAGTCCGTCGACCCCAAGACGAATGAACTGACCGTCTCACTCGCCAATGGTGAACGGCATACGCTCACCACGGACCCCAAGACCGAAATTACATTGGCTCTCGACAAGGTCAAGCTAACGGACCTGCGACAGTTCGATAACGTGCGGGTCGCCTATTCCGAGATGCCCGACGGAGCGCTAACTGCTACCACCGTCGATGCCCGACGCCCCGCTCAGACGGATCGCTGGACCGTCGTGCTGGGTACGCAGTCATATACCGATTCATCGCTCTCCCCCTTGAAAACAGCTTTGAACGACGCGCGGCTCGTCCAGTCGGCGCTCTTGTCGCGCTATGCCGTATCCGATCAGCGTGGCGCGCTTATCGTCGACGGGACTCGTAAAGAGTGGGAGAGACAACTCACTGAAACACTCAGTAGCGCACGCCCGCAAATGCAGGTGATCGTCTCCATTTCAGGCCATGCCTATCAGGGCGACGATAAGACGGTCTACCTGGCTCCGAAGGACTTCCGCTTCGACAACATGGCCAATTCTGGCGTGTCGCTCGATTGGCTGGCCGAAAAGCTGAATGATTGTCCTGCGATTGATAAAATCCTGATCCTGGATGTGACACCACCGGGCACAGGTAAGGATGCCAAACGGCAACTAGCGGGCAAGGCATTGATCGAAAGCCTCAAGACGCCGCTTAAGTCGACCACCGTGATCATTTCGTGCGACCAGGGTCAACAGTCGCGAACCTGGGACGAAAAAGGCCGCAGCCTGTTCGCCTGGACTTTGGCTGAAGCAATCCAGGGAGCCGCCGACACAAATCGCGATCTGCATCTGACGGCCGAAGAGTTGTTCGACTATCTCAAAACACAGCTCGAATCAGCGCAATCACGCGTCAACGCCGAACAGACGCCGGTGATGATCGAGCCCGAGAAGTAGCGAGCTGTTTCCCACGCACTCCCAGGCGAGCCGCGCTGCGTCAGCACGCGGACCCAATTGACGCTGCGCTGTGAAGACTCAGGGGAGAAGAGTTTGAAACACAGAGCGGCTGTGTTTCATTTCAAGAGTAGAAGGATGGAATTAAGCGATTTGGAGATT
>DASYEA010000734.1:0-5232 GCA_036499265.1 Schlesneria sp.
TGTTCGTCTCGATGTATCATCCCGATTCCTTTCGGGGACAGAGTTCGATCCTTCCTTCTTTGTGGTTATTGAAAGAATGATCGAAACTCCTTGTTACATCGAGACTTCTTTCACACCATGATAAAAGGGTTAACGGCGTAGAGTGGCACCCAACCTGAAATCCAAAACGAGCAGAATCGCGCACGGTCATTTAGAATCTACGACATGGCCGTGCTGCTTCGTGGGATGGCTTCTAGCCCGTCGTCTTTGGCCTCGGTCTTTGACTAAATAAATCCTCCACAACAACGGAGTGGCCTGTTTAACGGTTGAATGCAACGAGACTCAGCGGCTTGGCAGGAGCCGCGCCCTCCCAAAAGACAAGCACTCCGATTGAGTTGTGGACCTATTTAGATCTTCTCAGTCTATTGCATTCTGCGAAGAATGACGGCTTGGAAACGTTGCCGACCGCGCGAAGAACTCCTCGGGAGAACCGGAAACGGTCCCCAAACGAAATCGGAAGTCCTCGTCTAAGAACGATTGAGAGTCTAGAGGAATCGATGTCATTGCGAGTGCTATCCGTATTGAATCTCGAATCACTGACGATGACGTCGTCTCCGAGCGAGAGCACTATAACCATGCCTCCGATCAGCACCTATCAGTTTCACACTCAGATGTCCGAATGCCATTGGAGGTTGACTGCTGATGATGGTTCGCGGGAGGCCGATTCCGCGGGAGCGTTCGCCAGCCGCGCTGGCCGGGCGTCAGGACGCATTTGGTGCCAATGGAATTCCATGCGTTGCCAGGCGGCTTTCCAGAATCGACGGAACGGATACCTGCCTGCCCGCAGAGCTCGATGATGATCGACCCAGACAGCGATCGTTGTTGCAGCGAAAAGAACTCTCTGCAGGAGCGAAATCATCAAACGAGTAATTGGGCTCCGAGATGCGCCGATCAGGGCCAGGCGTTCGTATTGAAACCGCAGATGATGGACCTCATCTTTCAAGATCTGCCGACAGATGGTTCTGAGCACGGGCGACTCACTGGCTTCCATGATCGCTCGATAATAGACGAGTGCGAGGGTCTCGACACCGATGACGACCGTGGTCCAGCATTCCATGTTCGGCAGCAGATGACGCAGCTTGCGAAAGATCGAATCACCCCGATTCCGGCGCAGTCGAGGTGTTCCGTGCAGGTCCAGAAACCGACCGAGCAATTCGCCATGACGCTGCTCTTCGGCAATGAAGAGTTTCACGGCTTTAACGAACTCCGGGTCCCGAGCGTCGTGCGCATACTTCCGTGCGACCGCGAGCATCTGAGTTCCCTCGGACGTTTCGCCCAGTTGCCAGGCCCGTAACGATTCGATGATGGCATCGGCTTGAGCGGCCGTCAGTTGTGCTCCGGCTTCCCAGGGAATGGGAAGTTGATCTGTGGCGTTGGCCTGATAGTGTGCGATCCACTCGCGCGATGAAGTGAAGATGTGCATTGGCGATTCCTGGTCAGACACTTACTGAACGATCAGTAACTCTTAATCGCGGTCAGGCGGTCGTACACCTGCTGCAACGTTTCGGGGAGGGTCGATGTGCCGGCTGTCAGCCCGACCGTCTCGATTCCATCGAACCAGCGGGGATCGAGTTCCGTGGATTGCTCGACATGAAAGACGGCGACGCCTCGCTGGCGGCAGGTGTTGACCAGGCGAAGTGTGTTGTGCGATTGCCGACCACCAACGACGACGACGGCTTGGACCTGACCAAGCAGTTCGTTCAACGCTTGCTGGCGGTCCTTCGTGGGTTGGCAGATCGTGTCGATCCATTGGATTGTTGCTGCCGGATTGCAAGTCGCGATCTCTTGCCGGATGGCCGCGGCATCGGCTGTGGGAAAGGTGGTTTGGCAGACGATTCCGATCCTGGTGGCAGGATACGTGCCGACTTCATCGACCGAACGGACCACAGCGAACGATTCCAAGTCATCGGTGACTCCTTGAACTTCGACGTGGTCTGCTCGACCGATGATGACCACGAACGCTCCCAAGTCGGACAGTTCTCGCGCGGCGCGATGCAGTCGCGTCACCAGCGGGCACGTGGTGTCGATCAACGTCTTGCCAGCCGCAGATAACTGCTGTCGCCTGCGGTTGCTGATGCCGTGTGCGGTGATCACGATCTGCGGAGCCGCAGGAATCGAAGTCCGCTCTGTTTCGGCGACTTGTTGAAAACCGCGAGACTGGAGCTGGTGCAGAACGACTTCGTTATGGACCAGTTCTCCATAGATCGCGACGGACTGCGGTTGCTCAATACCCGACAAAGTGACCAATGCATCGCGAACGCCAAAGCACATTCCGGTTGCGGTAGCCGTGATCACCTTCATCGAAACTCTCCTGCTTCTGGAGCATCACTCTTCACAACAGAGTGCTTTGCATTGCAAAGTAATTATCGAAATAGGAAGAAATCAGCCTGGTGCCAATCCCGGAAACGTGATCGAAGGAGCGGGACGAGTAATTGGTCGCGACGATGCTGCCCCTGCTGTTCTCAGTGCTGCGGCTGCCGCCACGATCCGTTCCAGTTCATCGATATACGCGAGCAACCGATCGCGTCCGAGGTCGGTCAGTCGGCAGAGTGTTTGCGGCCGTTTCAGTTGGAAGCGTTTCCAGACCTCGACGAGTTGCGATTCCTGCAGAACCTGTAGATGGCGACTGAGGTTCCCATCGGTCAGCGAGCAGAGTTCCTTCAAATCACCGAACAACAGCCCGTTGGGATGAGCCGCAAGAGACGTCATGATCCCCAGTCGAGCCTTTTCGTGGATCGTGCGATCCAAGCCTTCGTAGGCATAGCGGCCCACATTACCCGCATCGGGCTGAAGGGGAGGGGGCGAATCATTCGTCGCTGAAGTCGTGGCTTTTTTCTTCATGTCGCGTGATCGATCGGATTCTTCTCGGACTGAGACAAGATCGCAGCCGTCAGCAGTTGACCTACACCGAACAACAGCGGCATAGTCCAAGGCCCCAAGGCTGACGGGCTATTTTCTAACGAGACAACGTACAACCCGCCAACCAGATAATAGCAAGCAACTCCAACCATCGGGCGAGGTAGCAATCGCAGCGACGCGAACAACCCCAGACTGAACAAGACCGCCCACAGCCCTGGCAGCATTCCAACCGCTTGCGGCACGGACTTCACAATAACGAACGTCAGCAATGCACCGGCCACAAGGCAGGGATAGAACTGCCCCAACGCAAGGTGAGTCGTTTCCTGATGCAGCAAGCCTTTCGACATCCGATATCGCCGCCAGATACTCGCCAGGCAAACGACTTGACTGGCGGCGGCGACTGAAAGCCAAACAAACAGATACTGCTTGATTTCGACCTGAGGATCGGAAATCCAGGCCGCCTGGAGCAACCCTCCCACGACTGCAAATAAACCCGACATACAAACCGGAACCGCTCGATAACCACGGAATTGTTCGGCCCGCGCCATCTGATGACGGATCGCGGAAATGTCCTGAAGTGCTTCTTGTAAACCAAGGCTGGCCATGTCGATGCTCGTGACGGGCGATTGGATCCCATGATTCGACAATCAGACTTTACGCGGCAAAGTATAAGTATCTGCTAAAAACTTGGCAAGTGCAATGATTTGCGAAACAAGGGTTGCGGCAAGCAAGATCTCCGATGCCGTCTCAAAGAAAAGGAGGCTGCAATGTTCTGATCGAACTTTGCAGCCTGATAAATTAATCGCTAACCAACTTTGACAGGGCACTAGTCGGCAGGATTTTGCTCGGCATAGTCCCATCCGCGTCGAATGGCATGACGTTCCCGTGTCCATTCTCCGTCGTCCGTCCAATCACGTCGCAACTGAGCTTCAGTCTTATCACTCCACTGACAATTCCTGCCGTAATGACGATAGGCCGCATAGCCGTACTTGTAAGCGTGCTCATCGTCTTCGTTGTAGCTGGGATCTTGCGGATGCGGAGTCTGAGCATTTGCTGGCGGAATGGGTTTCGAACCCGCCGCTTGCGAAAACGTGTCACCAACTTGCTGATTCAAATTGGGTTCGCTTCCACCGAAGTCATGCTTCGTCTGCCGCCAATCGCGTTGGAACGCCGCCTTAATGCGATTCCAAGCGGTGTCGTCTTCTTCCGTGTACCACGCAGGTCGGACTCGTTCCATAGTTGCCATTTGATGTCTCCTAATGAGTTAATAGAGATTATGTGTTAAGTCGAACACGCAACGCCCACCACTTAAAACTTGCATTTTCTATACCGATGTGGGGATTTTGGCGGCGGATGAATCTTGGTCAGATGCCAGCCTGCCGATTCACTGCCGCGAACAACGGTATGGGTGATCAGGGATCATCCGAAGCGGTCAATCTGAGCACCATCAGAATTTCACCGCCTGACATTGAGTGACTCAAGTGTGCGGCTATTTACCGTTTTCTACGAGACATCACTGAGGGTAGCCGGCCGCTCATGAACAATGGCCACCCTTTTCCAGCGGACTGACCACTATTTTGGAAGGGTCGGGCGGCGACCAAGTCGACCGCCAACTGAACAACTCCCGCGCGTCCGTCACGGAATTGGCGATCATTGTGCGACATCTGTAACAAGTAAGAGGCGGCAAAGCGGGACGCTCTCTCATTCAGGTGCGGATTGTCAGGGCAATGTGGTTTCGAGTTGCTTTTGGAGGAACGCTCGCACGATCGTCATTCGCTTCGCATCAAAGAATTCGGCACCACCATGCTTGCTTTCGTGGGCGACGATCATCTCGCACGGGCGACCGGCTTCTTCGTAACGGCCTTGAAGTTCATGAGACTGACTGATGGGAGCTTGTGGATCCTGATCGCCGTGGATGAGTAGCAGCGGCGGATCGTTTCGATCGACAAGAAAGACCGGGCTGGCCAGTCGAGCCAACTCCGGCTTCTCATCGGGTGGACCGCCCAGCAGTAATTGCAGCGCCGGAACACGAACCTTTAAGCCGTGTGGAGTCGATTGAGTGAGAATCGTCGTCAAATTCGACATCCCATAGTAACTAACGATTGCCTGAACGTCGGAGGACTGGTCAAGGTGCTTCCCGATTGTCCCCTCCAACTCGCGATGGCCATTCGTCACGCCGACGAGCGCCGCGAGATGCCCCCCCGCTGAAGCTCCGGCGATGATGATGCGATTCGCATTGACCCCCAGCTCATCTTGCCTGGCTCGCAAGAATCGAATTGCGGCTTTGATGTCATGAACTTGGGCTGGAAACGGAGCCTGCGTCGAAAGCCGGTA
>DASYEA010000735.1:0-2857 GCA_036499265.1 Schlesneria sp.
CAATCAGTGGCCCAGCGGCTGCGAACTCGTTCCGCGACGTAAAGACCGACAAAGAGATCGCGGCGGATTCCGTCCGCCAATACGGCAACCAGACCGTTTATGCTCGCAAGAGCCTGGCTTCGGTGGCTGAATCCAAAACCAGCGGAAAGGCCGAGCAGCAAATCGTGGTCACTCCCGAAACCGCCGACCTCGATCTGGAAAAAGACAAAGACAAGATCGAAATCGTCGATCGCTTCACCGATAGCTACTTCGCCCTGGTTAAGGCCAACAACACGGGCGAAAACCAACTCCTCAGCCAGCAACGTGGCGATGAGCAACTTCTGATCAAGCTGCGCGGCAAGAACTACCTCGTTCGCTAAATAGCCGTGCGCGATGGTGCTTGTTTTGGATTTGAAGTTGGGTGACACTGGTGGCAGCTCTGGGTCACCAGTGTCTTCGCGTCGCTGTAATCGCTTTGATCGGGTAACGAGCGTGTGCAACATTCAGCGCCACCAAGCATTGTTTACTCTTTGACACACTGGCAAGACACTGGCAACTCAAAGCCGTCGCCAGTGCCACCCGAAATGGCACTGCAGGGCGTAAGCGCTTCTTCACGGCTCTGCCAATTATCGAGAGACGTGCCACTGCATTGGCCGCTACGGATAACGCAGAGCCGACGCAACTCAACTCCGAAGGTCATCGCCAGCCTGCCCCGACGCATGCGCAGATCGATAAGACCGCGACGCTGAATCTGATCAATCAGAAACCGCAGGCGATCGAGGTGGAGATCACGTTCCGTACCGGTGGCAAGGCCGACGAAGCCTCCAGCGATAGCAAGATTACGTTCAACTCACACTCGGCTAACGACTGGATCGACTACTGCGGCTACTCAGCCGTGAACAATAGTTCCACCGTGGTCTGGAGAAGTACGATCAAGCCCAAAGGAACGTTCGCGCCCACAGTCAAGTACCATTACTTCGCGAGACACTGAGCTCGGTGACTGATACTCACCGGTTGCCCGTTTCGGGCAACCGGTGTTCATTTCGTAGGTTATGCTTCAGCATAACTCTTTGTCCGACTCGAAGAGTTATGCTGAAGCATAACCTACAAGCATGATCGCTACTCAATCGGCAGAAACGTCAGCGTCCCACTGAGCATATCCGGCACGATTAGCTGCTTGTGATCGGCATCGTAAAAGAAGTCTGCGGCCGACTTCAGACCTTCCAGAATCACCTTTACTTCGCGAGTCTTCCGATCGATCTTCCAGACCTTACCCTGAGTCCAACTCGATGCGTAGAACGTGTCTTTCGTGACCGTCAGCCCATCAATGCCGCGCATGCCAGTTGCCAGGATCTCGTACTTGCCGTTCTCATACGTGACAATATGACCCGCGAAGAAGTCGCCGGCGTAGACATGCGAGCCCTCTTCCTTGGGTCCAACAGCAACACCATTCGGAAACCGCAGCGCGACATTGCCAGCCGGGATCGCGACCGAGATTTCGCCCTTCAGCGTCACCTTGTAGATACACCCCTTCTTCGGCAGATTCTTGTCCTTGTCGCCATCCAGATCCCACAGCTTGCGATCACCAGCCGGATCAAACATCTCGCCAGGGTTGCTCATCTCCGAGATATACACGCTGGCACCATCGGGCCCTGCGGCAATGTCATTCAGAAACTCGATTGGCTGAGGAAAGCTCGTCTTCTCGGCCAGCTTCGCTGTCTTCCCGTCCTTGTCGATCTTCCACAATGTGGTTTCGTCACATGCGACAAGATGGTCGCCAACAAACACAAGTCCCTTCGGTGCATTCAGCCCCTTGGCGAACACCGTCACCTTATCACCCTCAAGCGACACGATCGTCCCGTCACCAGGCACTTCCCCGTTGATCATCGTGACATACAGCTTGCCACCCCATCCCCGGCAAACACTCTCTGGATTCTCTCCCACCTTGATGGTCTTGGGCGCATCCGCCGCCAATAGAGCAGCGGAAATAACAGACAAAGCCAGGCACGTCAGGATGAAACGAGACATCAGCGACTCCAAAAGAAGGTGAACATCAGGACCGCGACGCCAGCATAGTCCGGGGCCTGCTGAATTCAACCGAAGCACATTCGGACGCGGCCTATCTCGGCATCCAGACGCGGACCAGCGAGAGCAGTTTCTCGACATCCAGCGGTTTCGAGAGATAGTCGTTCGCACCCGCTTCGAGACAGTTTTCCTGATCGTCACGCATCGCCTTCGCGGTAAGCATGATAATCGGCAGCCTGTTCCACTCCGGTCGTTTGCGAAGTTCTCGCGTCGCGGTCAGACCGTCCATCTCCGGCATCATCACATCCATCAGGACCAGGTCGATGGTGAGTCCGGAATTGACCAGCGACTTCTCCATGACTTTGATCGCTTCACGACCATTCCGAGCGACCTCGACGATTAATCCCTGCGGTTCCAGAATACTGGTCAGGGCAAACACATTTCGCACGTCATCTTCAACGATCAGCACGCGCCGGCCTTCCAGGACTGCGTCCCGGCTCCGAGCTTTCTCCAGCATCTTCTGATGCTCGGGAGGCAACTCCGCGACCACTTGATGCAGGAAGAGCGTCACTTCGTCCAGCAATCTTTCAGGCGATTTCGCCCCCTTAATGATGATGGATTTTGAATAACGTCGCAGTCGGTGCTCGTCATCGACCGTCAGGTCGCGGCCGGTGTAAACGATGACCGGCGGAAACGAATAGGCATCCTGGGCACTCAGCGTTTCCAGCAACGAGTAGCCAGTTGCATCGGGAAGTGACAAGTCGAGCACCATGCAATCGAAGGTACTTGCTTTCAGACGATCAAGGCATTCTGCAGCAGTACTCACCCCCACAGTCTCGACATTCTGGGTACG
>DASYEA010000736.1:0-6441 GCA_036499265.1 Schlesneria sp.
GCTCAGCAGTGCAATGACTGGATGTCTGCCCGAATAAGCTGATTCAATTCAGCCTCTTTCGATCCACGCCGGTGCAGCATTTGTGTTCGTAGACCTCCTCGGTAGTCATCATCTGCGCATTGATTGATCCCGCTCATCGACCCGGAACTGGAATATATCCGGGCGAGAATAGTGGCCGACGACGTCCAAGTCGAACTTTCCTTTCACGATGTCATTCAGGTCGAGTTCCGCCGTCAGGATTTGTTCTGATCCATAGATCGGGCCAGCAAGCAAATCGCCGAATGGCGAAACAATGCAGCTTCCGCCACGGATCAGCGGTATTCCGGTAGGATCAGATTTGTCGTCATCCGGCAGATACTGACAGGCCGACAGGACGAAGCAGCGTCCTTCGCAGGCGATGTGTCGCATCGTTGGGATCCACATATCCCGATCGTCGACCGTGGGTGTACAATAGAGTTCGATCCCCTTGGCATACATCGCGGTCCGCAGCAGAGGCATGTAGTTCTCCCAACAGATGACGGCACCCAACTTACCGTAAGGTGTCTGCAGGACCGGCAGCGTCGAACCGTCGCCGCAACCCCACAGTGCCCGCTCCAATGCTGTTGGCATCACCTTGCGATGCTTCCCCAGATAGGTGCCGGTCGGATCGAAGAAGACCACGGTGCAATACAGTGTGCCGCCGCCGCGTTCGATCACGCCGCAGACAAGATAGAGCTGGTTCTCGCGAGCCACGTCCGCCAGAAAATTGATCTCCGGTCCCGGGATCTCGATCGCGCTTTCAAAATAACTTCGGAACTCTTCACGACCTTCGGCGGTGCGCCGCCCCAGGCTGATTCCAAATTGGCTTCCCTTTAGATATCCGCCGACGAAGGCCTCGGGAAACACGGCCAGTTGCGCTCCTGCCGTGCGTGCAGCGGCCGCAAGGGCGGCGAATTTCTCCAGGGTCCGTGGTGTGTCGAACAGGACCGACCCCGCTTGCACCACGCTGACTGTCACCCGTCGTTCATCGCTCGTCATATCGCACTTTCATTTGCTGCTTGCCCCACAATCGTTCGTGGATTGTATGCGATGCGATATGAAAATCGCGCATATGGAAATGGCGACCGGCTCAACATGGTTCGCCGCACCGTTTCTACAGTTGGATCTTGCCCAGGTGGTCAAATTCTCCCTTTCGCACCGTTTCGCAGCTACATTTTGGTCACTTTCCCGCTGGCAACTTATTATGAGAGCGCTTACGGTACCCCGATAAGTTAAAATCTGGATGGCCGAGAAACGCCTCCTGGAGATGACGCGACCGATGTTCGAATATTTGCAGCGACTGTTTGCGAAGCCGCCTGAACAGCCAGCAAAGCGAAAAGTTTCCCCCACTTCGGTGGCGTCGATGGAAGTGGCCGTCGAAGATCAAAATTTCGTCGAGGCAGGTCTACGACAGAGCGAAGAGCACTTCGCCCAATTGGTGGCCGGCGTCCGTGACTACGCGGTGCTGCTGCTGGACCAAAACGGCAATGTCCTGACGTGGAACGCAGGGGCCGAGCGGTTGAAGGGGTATCGATCCGAGGAGATCATCGGCCAGCACTTCTCTCGCTTCTACCCTCGTGAGTCCGTTGCTGCAGGCTGGCCGACCCACGAACTGAAAGTCGCGACGGAGACCGGACGCTTTGAGGAAGAAAACTGGCGTCTCCGAAAAGACGGCTCAAAATTCTGGGCCAGCGTGGTCATCACCGCTCTGCGAGGCCCCAATCAGGAAGTGCGAGGCTTCCTCAAGATTACACGTGACCTGACGGACCGAAAGCTGACGGAAGAGCGACTGAAGCTAAGCGAAGAGCGATTTCGTCTGCTCGTCGATGGCGTGTCGGACTATGCCGTGTTCATGCTCGACCCCGACGGACGAATCGCAACTTGGAACGTGGGAGCGCAACGTCTGAAGCAATACACTGCCGAAGAAATCATCGGGCAGCACTTTTCGAAATTCTATACGAAGCCTGATATCGAGCGAGGCTGGCCGGCTGAGGAACTGAGAATCGCTTCAGCGGTGGGGCGTTTTGAAGATGAAGGATTGCGAGTTCGGAAGGATGGAACGACGTTTTGGGCGAATGTCGTCATTACGTCCGTGAAAGATGAATCTGGAGTCCTGCGCGGCTATGCGAAGGTGACCCGCGATTTGACCGAGCGACAAGCGGCCGAAGAAAGTCAGCGTCGGCTCATGATGGAAGAAGTCGCACGTCGCGCGGCCGAAGAGTGGGCACACGAGATTGATCGGCAGCGAGAACAATTGCAGGTCACTCTTTCCAGCATCGGCGATGCGGTCATCGTGACCGACGGAGAAGGGATCGTCACGTTCCTCAATCCAGTTGCGTCCGAATTAACCGGTTGGGATCTTGAAGAGGCAACCGGGAAGCCGTTGGAGTCGGTGTTTCGCATCGTCAATGAAACCACACACGAGCCCGTTGCCAATCCAGTGAAATTGGTCTTTCTCGCTGGGAACGTCGTCACCCTAGCCAATGACACCGCCCTGATCGCTAAGAACGGCAAAACCATCCCTATCGAAGATTCAGCGGCACCGATCCGCAGCAAGAGCGGCGAAATCGAAGGTGCAATCCTCGTCTTCCGCGATGTGACAGAGATGCGTCGTGCGGTCGAAACACGACTCCGCCTGGCCGCGATCGTCGAATCATCCGACGATGCCATTATCGGCGAGACACTCGATGGCAAGATCTTGAGCTGGAACAAAGGGGCACAACAACTGTACGGCTATTCTGCCGACGAGGCCATCGGGCAGTCGCTAACGATTCTTATTCCTCAAGATCATCCGGAGGAGTTACCGGGATTGATGGAAAAGATTGCTCGAGCTGAAAGCGTTGAGCATTTCGAGACCCAGCGTGTTCGCAGGGACGGAAGTCTGGTTGATGTGGCCTTGACGATCTCTCCGATCCTGAACGCCTATGGAAAAGTCGTAGGTGCCTCCAAAATTGCACGCGACGTTTCCGCTCGCAAACTGGAGGATCGTCGCAAGAACGAATTCCTGGCAGTCCTGGCCCACGAGTTACGAAATCCATTGGCTTCACTGCGAAACGGTCTGCAGGTCTTACGACTGGCGGACAACGATCGAGCGGCGTTCGCTCAAGCCCGACCGATGATGGAACGCCAACTCCAGCATCTCGTCAGACTCGTCGACGATCTGCTCGATGTCAGCCGGATCAGCCAGGGGAAGCTCCAACTCCGGAAAGAGCGGTTGTCTCTGGGGGCCGTCGTGGCTCACGCTCTTGAGGTCATCGGCCAACACGCCGACCAGGGACACCACGAACTAACGGTCAATGTGCCCGAAGAACCAACCTACGTGGACGCCGACAAGACGCGATTGGCTCAGGCAATTTCGAACCTTGTCAACAACGCGATCAAGTACAGCGATCCTGGAACTCAAATCTGGGTGACTGCTGAGCATCGTGGCAATGAGGCGGTGATTTCGGTCAAGGACAATGGTGTCGGGATCGAAGCCGAAATGCTGGGTAAAGTGTTCGACATGTTCACGCAGATCGATCGTTCCCTGGAACAATCGCAGGGTGGACTGGGTGTCGGATTGAATATCGTCAAGCGACTCGTCGAAATGCATGGCGGCACGGTAGCCGCACACAGCGCGGGATTAGGCAAAGGAAGCGAGTTCTCGATCCGCCTGCCAGTCGTTCTCGCTGTACATCAACAACAGGACTCCAGCGGCGATGAACCCGCAATGACGTCGACTCGCCACCGAATTCTGGTCGTCGACGACAACCGAGACGCGGCAAGCAGCATGGCGATGATGCTGCAGATGATGGGCAACGATGTTCGCGCGGCTCACGACGGCCTCGCAGGAATTGAAGTGGCAGAGAAGTTTCTTCCAGACCTGATCCTGCTGGACATCGGCATGCCGAAGCTGAACGGCTTTGAGACCTGCCGACGAATCCGGGAACAGCCCTGGGGGAAACGCGTGATGATCGTCGCGTTAACCGGCTGGGGGCAGGATGAAGACAAACAGCGCTCCCAGGCAGCAGGCTTCGACAGCCATGTCGTGAAACCGGTCGACCCCGCGACACTCGAACAATTGCTGGTGGGGTTGAAATCAGCCACCGGCTAGTGCTGATAGCACTTACTTGTCGCGTTGAAACGTGGGTTAGACGAAGTGGTCTTCTGCTCGCGGGACGCCCCAGTTAAGTGAAGATGCTCCAATGGTTCCGGAAAAGTGTCACTTCCAGAACTTGTCTGGATTCGTCTCTCGAACTCGCTCCACATGATCAGTCAGCACGGGGGCAACCTCAAGTTCCGTGTAGAACATCGCGCTGGGATTGATCCCCAATCGCTGCTGATTGGCAATATGCGCTGCCACATGTTGCTGCCCTCCGATGAAAGGCAGCAACACCAGCCAAACTGCCGCGACCGAAAACGTCATCGCGACTAACCAAATCCAACGCTGTATTCGCGAGTCTCGCAAAGGTCATGCTCCCGATGAAATTCTGGCGGCGCTATCGACTGAGCGATTGGGCCGCTTGTGGAAACACGATTTCGAACATCACCCAGGCCATCAATAAGGTCAGCGCCAGATTCAGAGTCTGCCCGCAGACATACAGCGTGATCGCTTTGCCATCTCTGAGGTAATGTGACAGCTCTCGAAAGTTCGTTTCCAGGCCGATGCTGACGAACGCCAGGCAGAAGAACCAGCCCCGCAGGACTTTTCCGGTCCCGATCGTGGTTTCGGTGAGCGCAATCCCCTCGATGCCGCTCGAATAGATCGCCGAGAAGACGATGGATGCGGCAACAAAGCCCAGCACGAATTTCGGAAAGCGATACCAGATTTCCATCAGTCCCAAACGAGGCCCCTTCTCATCGCGTTCCACAAAAGTCACCCAGTAAACAGCGACTCCGAACGCAACAACTCCGATCAGGATGTTCTGGATCATCTTGATGGTGACGGCAACCTCCAGAGCGACCGGTCCCAGCATCCCCCCTGCGGCAGCCACGGCACCCGTGGAATCGATCGTCCCCCCTAGCCAGGCTCCCGCCAGTACCTGATTCATCTCCATGGATTTGATGACCATCGGCATCACCACCATCATGATCGCGGTGAATGCCAGCGAGATCCCGATTGCCAGTGACAGTTCCTCTTTCTTCGCTCGACAAGCGGCTCCGGTTGCAATCGCCGCCGATACGCCGCAGACCGACATGTCGGCCGAAATCACCATGTTCAGCGACTTCGATGGGATTTTCAGAACGTACTGTCCAAACAAGTAAGTGGTGATCAACGTGATGGGAGTTACAACCCAGGAAACGAAAACACCCGGCAATCCCAGGGCCAGCAGTCGACTGATCAGCACTTCCGCCCCCAGCAGCACCAGCCCGGTCTTGATGTAGAGTTCCGTGCGAATCGCCGGTAGCAGAAACTTGGGTGTGCCAATCGTGTTACTGATCACCATCCCGGTCATCAGCGCCCACAAGGCGTACTCCAGGTTGTAGTACTTGATGACATTCTGCCCGGCGAGCACATACGACAGCATGGCAAGTAGAAACAGAACGAAGAACGCTCCCACAAATGAAATGATTTGCTCACCGCGAAGGAGGCCGCCCAGACCAAAGACCACCAGCGAAATTACGAACACCCCCACGAGACCGACAGCGACCGACTTTTTCTTCACCACGAAAGCGTCCAGTGGATTGGAATTCCAGGATCCCGTGTCGGCCACGTAAGATTTGAATGGATTGTTGAACAGCCCAGATGAGAGTTTCTTCAACTCTTCTTCCTTGCTCTTCAACTTCTTTCCCGATTCCTCGGTGCGCGGAACTTCAGTGGGCTCGATCGATTTCAGGTCCTGTTGAGCCTGGTTGATCGACTTCAATCGCTCTTCAAAATCGGCCGCGCGAGAATTGAACGACGCGGCCGCCGTGACGAACAGAATCAAGCCTCCCAGTAATACGGCCAGCCAATCCTCGGATTGGATGAATCCCTTTTTCTTGGCTTCTGGGGGCGCTTCGGCTGACGTACTCAATGAATGATTCCCTCTGAAATTAGCTCGTGGACCGTTTAGCTACCAGTTCCGAAGTACTAGCCGTCGTACAAATTCACATCGACAACTTCAAAGGCGGGCACTGCCGTTTGTGCTGCCGCGATCAGGACGAAGCCGTCTGCTCGCGAAGCCGCAGAAAGCACCGATCCTCCCGAACCAGGTCCGTGCTTCACAGGAATAACAAGATTGTCGCGAATAACAACCCGCACGTAGTCCACTCGACCTGCGACAGATGAAAGAGGTTGCCCCAAAGGGAGTGCTGCGCGCGGATAGGGCATCATCAACGGTTGTGACGCGAGTTGCTGTAACGCCAGGCGAACCACCAGATCGTAGGCACACAAGCACGAGAGTGGATTGCCTGGCAATAGATAAACTGGACGACGATTGACGAGCCCGAATCCGATCGGGC
>DASYEA010000737.1:0-2978 GCA_036499265.1 Schlesneria sp.
CCGGCAACGCAGGCGGCTGTCCCGCCTGTGAGTATGGGCGTGGTTGTCCAGCCGAAGGTTGTCCACACTGCGGTTGTAATGCTGGCTGCGGCCCTGGCGGCTGTCCTCAGCACTACCAGACGTACCGATTCAACTGGCCGCAGAACATGGTCTATCCTTCAAACGATATGCCGCCGGCAATGGTCCAGTATCCTTACTATGTCCATAAAGGCCCCTCGGATTTCTTCATGAAATAGCCCGTATGGCGAGAAGTCGAGGCTGAAAACTGTGGCTTCCTGACCAAAACTTGCGACGCCTCAACGGCACTCAAAGCCCGCCCTCATCTTGAGGAGTGGGCTTTGAGTCATTCTTACAACCTTGATAAGATGGGGTGCTGGCATTTATATTGCTAGTTGGTGGCCTCGAACTGGCGTGCTCAGCGCCGCGGTTCTTAAGTCCACACGCACAGGAATTCGCCGCGATGACACCTTGCGACCCGCAATCCCCTCTCGACACGCTCAAGCAAGCGGTTGGTACTGCAATACATGACATCAACAACTTGGCGCTGATAATCTCTTGTTCGAGCAGTAAATTGCTGGAGCAAATTACTGCAGACGACTTGGGAAGGAGCGCCGCAGCCAGTATTGCGGAGGCAATTGAGCGGATCGCCGAGATTACCACTCGCTTGCAAATACATTTGGCTGGGCCTCAATCGACTACCGAACCGCGGCTCAATCTTAGTGGAGAAGTTACGCAAAAGGGGACTGAAGAAACCGTCCTTGTTGTGGATGATGATCCGCAGGTTCGTCAATTTATCAGGGCGGCGCTTATTCGAGGTGGATATCATGTGCTTGACGCGCGGCATGGTCCCGCAGCCATTGCAGTTGCCCTGCGGCATCGCGGCTTGATCAATCTGTTAGTGACCGACATGCTCATGCCTGAGATGACTGGCCGTGAATTGGCCGACGCCCTCAGGACGGACGTCCCCAATTTACGCGTCCTATACCTGAGTGGGCTAGATGGCGGCGCGGACTTGTCGACGCAACCGAACGCGCTTGATGCATTCGTTCAAAAACCTTTTCGGATGCCAGAACTACTATTGAAGATTCGAGAAATCCTCGATAAATGAATGTATTAAAACACACCACGATCCATTACTATCTGTTCCGTGGTAGGCCACGGCTTGACTGTGGATGATGCAATGTGATCAATATACCGTTTTCGCGAACACGCAGTGTCGCCGACCTCGTGGTGTCGAAAGGGTTCAGAATGGACCAGCACCCGGAAGTCTATATTGTCGATGACGATCCCGCAGCTCGCCACGCTCTTGCTGTCGTTGTCGCCTCGATGCAGCTCAATGCTGTAGAGTGCGCCAACGCTGAGGACTTCCTCACCGGGTATACCGAGGATCATCCGTCTTGCCTGATCACTGATCTTAGAATGCGCGGAATGAGTGGGCTTGACCTCCTTCGGCATCTTAAAGCCGAAGGTCGGGTGATTCCCACTGTGATCGTGACAGGTTACGCCGAAACGCCGATCGCTGTCGATGCGATGCAGGCCGGGGCAGTAACCTTCCTGGAGAAGACCGCGCCAACTCAAAAGATCTGCGACGCAATCACACACGCCTTGAAGCTGAGCTATCAACTGCTCGCAAAGAAGGCTGAGCGAGAACGCATTCAGCAGGTCTGGAAATCAATCAACACTGAAGAACGGCATATCCTCGAACTGGTCTCACACGGAAAATTGAACAAAGAGATCGCGTTTGAGATTAACGTCCCATTGCGAACGATTGAAGATCGACGACGACGGCTGATGGCTAAGATTGGCGCGACATCCGTCGTGGATCTGATCCGATTTGCTGTCCGGTTGGAAGAACTCGCGGAAGAAGGTGGATCGCCGCAGTCGATAACCGCGAGTCTGATACGCGACTAAGCTCACTGGTCACGAGGGACGCGTGCCAGAAGCCGCGATACGGCGTCCTTCCATAGGGCGAAGTCGGCTTTGACTGTCGGTGTGTGACCCGTCTTCTCGAGCACGACCAATTCTGATGCACGATCGTGCGTTTGCTTTCTGACGTTTCTTGCTTCCTGCAGCCTCGCGTTCGGATCGATTTCGCCATGCAGGAATAAAGTTGGGCAATGGCAACTGCGGGCGTACTCGACTGGATTGTGCTCATTGCCGTTGAACCCTGTACAGATTCCGCCCCAGAAGACCAGTAAATTTGCTGCGGGATAGGTCGGCAGGCCCATCAGTCTGAATCGGTTGCCCACCGTTGTTTGCAGGCGATCGAACACCGATTGCAGGATCACCGCATCAACCTTGGCTTTGTGAGTGTGCAACGCGCGTAGGATCGCCGCCGCACCCATTGATCGCCCGTAGACAATCAGTGGTAGATCTTCGAAGTCTTCGTGAATGCGATTCACCGTCGCAGCCACATCGTCAGCTTCGCTGAATCCGATCGTCGTATAGTTTTCGCTCGATCCGCCGCTCCCTCGGAAGTCGACGAGCCAAACGACATACCCCAGGTCATGGAATGCCTTTGCCTCTGCGAGAAGATCACATTTTGTCCCCGCGCAGCCGTGGAGCAAGAGCACTGTTCCTTGCGATCTGTCCACAGGCAACACCCAGGCTTCCAGCACGATTTTGGAACCAACTTCAATTCGCTTCGTGTGGAAATTGAGGCCAACATCCAACGGTGTTCGATCATTCTCCGGGCGGGGCACCCTGATCCCTGTTGTCAGCACCGCGATTTTTTCAAGCGTCGAAAGCTGACTAGGTCGCGGAGTTCGCAAACCGTTTCGAACGAACCACAGCATCGCTCGTGCATGCTGATAGGCGAGAGCATTCACGCTGACAAAGCAGACGCAAACGAGGATCGCGGCCGCACACCACGGAAGTTGACGCACCCATTTCGATGCTGATCGGATACTCGTTAGCATCAGGAATGCTCGGGAAAAGAAATCATATTCGCCGGGTTGCCAAATTGTACTCGATGCTCG
>DASYEA010000738.1:0-1949 GCA_036499265.1 Schlesneria sp.
TATTCGTCCGTACGCTGATTGGTGCTGCTCTGCAGGAATTGATCGAGCAAATACCCATTAGCGCCATGAATTTCAACGCCGTCGAATCCGGCAAGTTTCGCGTTCTCAGCTCCCCGGCGGTATTCGTCAATGATGCCGGGAATCTCGGCAAGCTCCACGGCCCGCGGAGTGACGAACGGACGTTGTGGCCGTAACAGGCTGACGTGTCCAGTTGCCGCGATCGCGCTGGGGGCAACTGGCAGGGTCCCATCCAGAAATATCGGATCGGAAATGCGGCCGACATGCCACAGCTGCAACAGAATTCGGCCGCCAGCTGCGTGCACTGCCCGAGTTACCAACTTCCAGCCTTCGACTTGTTCCGGTGACCAGATGCCTGGCGTGTCGGGATAGCCGACACCCATCGCGGAGATGGACGTTGCTTCTGTCAGAATCAACCCTGCGGAGGCCCGCTGGACATAATACGCCGCCATGAGTTCATTCGGGACTCGTCCCTGGCTTGCGCGGCAGCGGGTTAACGGAGCCAAAATGACGCGATTTGGCAAATGCCATTCGCCGATGTCGACGGGATCAAATAATGACGGCACGATATCGATTCACTCAGGTGAAATGGGTCAGCACGGCAATGACGAGGTATGGCCGAACTTTGAACAGTAATGGCCGGATTATACACAGTTCAATAGTTCTGGACTACTAGACTATTGGACTTTATTGCCGAGCCGAGTATCATTTCTTCTATGAGCAACCGACCTCTTTGCCATCCCTCGATCGACGATGTGACAGTTTCCGGCATTCTGCACGCCTTGGCCGATCCGGTTCGGATGGGGATCGTCGATGAATTGCGAAACTCTGATACAGGCATGAATTGCGTTGAGACCATTGGAAAAATCGATGCCTCGATGCCCAAGTCGACATGTTCCCTACATTTCCAGATCCTGCGCGAGTCAGGGTTGATTCGGAGCGAGCGAAAAGGGATCGAACTCAACAGCCAGTTACGTCTTAAAGAGCTGGAAACGCGGTTTCCTGGGCTGATTGACAGCATTTTGCAGGCCTTTCGCGCAGAAAGACATGCGGCCAGCTCGCAGAAACAAATGCCAAAGGCATAAATCTCCCCACTTCACTGATGTACTACTTCCAGAAGCAGAGGGAGCAAACGGCCGCTACGCGCCGCTTGCTACAGGTCGCACGCAAATTCCTGAAAGTGGGCCAAGCGACCCTCGCTGATCAGCTTTGAATTCTCAATTTCCACGACGATTTCTGCCGCCGCATCGTGCTGGCCAGTTCCTGTTTGCCGAATTGATGCAAACTGTTTATTATATGGGTTGGTGAATTGAACCTCGATTTGATACTGGCGTGCCTCGCAACCGTTTCGACGGCTGAAGCGTGGCATTCCGTTATTTTGTCAGAGTCACCGCGGCATGGACGGGCAAGGCAGTCTTCATCCACCGCAATTGATTCTGCCAGAACCTTTTAAGATCTTGTGACACAGGAGACGAAGTCCCGTCATGGCACGGAAAACACAAAATCGCATGGACCTGCGTAAACAGGCCGAAGCTGCTGGTGAGGTTGATTCCGAAGAAGCTGATGACCTGGAGCTCGACGACGATGCGGATGCGGATCTTGATGCGGACTTAGACCTGGACCTCGACGATGACTCGGGTGATGAGGCTCCAAAACGCAAGAAACGAGTCGTCAAGAAGAAGCCTGCCACGGCGCGACCGAAACGCGTTAAGGCCAAGGCCATCGTTCGCAAGCGCATGTTGTGGGTTGTGTTCAGCACGGCGATGAAGGAAGAAGCACGCTTCCCTTACGCTGAGAAAGAACAGGCTGAACTGAAGGCTGAAGCCTTGCGCCAAAAGAACAAGAAGGACTACTTCGTTCAGCCAATCAAAGAACCGATTGCTGACGCAGTACCGATTAAAGCTGACAAGGCCGAAAAAGCCGAGAAGGCT
>DASYEA010000739.1:0-6382 GCA_036499265.1 Schlesneria sp.
GATCGTTGTCCAGCGACCAATCTGCAGCATCAGCCCTTCGTCCGCATGGGGGCGATAGAATTTACGGTAGAAATCGTTCACATAGATTGTTGTCGCCGAGTTCAAGTAAGAATCGACACTCGACATTAATGCCGCCAGGAACGCCGCTACGAAGAGACCTCGCCAGCCTTCGCCCAGCAGGTAACCCACCAGCATCGGCAAGGCTCGATCCGCTTCGCCATGCCCCAGTTCGGGGAACTTGACCAAGGCGATCAGCCCCGGAATGGCGACCATGAACGGAATCAGCGTCTTGAGTAAGGCTCCGTACACGTATGACGCTTTCGCTTCGTATTCGGATTTCGCCCCCAGGGATCGCTGGACAATGCTTTGGTTGCCGATCCAGTAACCCGGACTGACCACCAGTGCCAAGCCGAATAGAATAGCAGGCCAGGGGCCAGGCGACGGCGAGTCCACTGGTTGAACCAGCGAGAAATGATTCGACTTGCGATCAGAATGTCTTTCGCGAGTTCGCTCGGGATCGGCACTGGCAGGGAAATCATCAACCGGCCGAATTTCTTTTTCGCGCTGCCGTCGAGCGTGGACGACATCATGCACCTTATCAACGAACGGTTCGAAACCACCCATCTCGTAGATGCCTAGTCCCAGCACCATTAAGCAGCCGGCAATCATCACCACACCCTGCAGGAGGTCGGTAAATACGACGGCACGCAAACCACCCGACCAAGTGTAGATCCCAACCAGCAGAGCCGTCACCACGATCGAGACTGACATGTCCCATTGAGCGAGTGTGTGCATAAACTTCGCCGACGCGAGCAGCATCACTCCCAGGTTGCAGGCCATCAACAGTAACCAGCACGCGGCGACAACAGTTCGCAGTGAGGAGCTGAACCGTCGTTCCAGGTACTCGGGAATCGTCGTCACCTGGCAGCGCCACAGATGCGGTATAAATACGAATGCGGCGACCAGCATCGCCGGAACGCAGCCGATCCATTCGAAGTTCCCCATCACCAGGCCGTAGCGATAGGTGTCTCCTCCGACGCCAACGAGATCGGTGCCACCGATGTCGGTCGCCACCAATGACATCCCGATCGCCCACCAGGGAAGCGAACGCCCCGCTAAGAAGAAGTCGGATCCGCTTCGGACATAGCTCCCCACCCACAAGCCGATCACCATCGTCGCGCACAAGTACGAGACAATGACGAGGTAATCGACGGGACCAAGGTGGATCGACATGGCAAACAGATCAGAAAGGACGAATCAAAGTGACGAACGCTCTATCGGCGGAGGAGGCCGCAAAATCTCCCCAGCCCACCGACACTGCCTTATTTACGGCGTTGGGAGCTTACCAATGCTGGGGGTTTGCGGAAAGAGAGAGAACTAGCGTGACCAGAGAAATTCGCGATCGGTCGTGTTTGGAAATCGCTCGGGCCGAAAACAAGAAAGGCGTGTGATGCCTTTGGACTCTCAAGACAACGTTGCCATTAGGCTGGTATCAACGCAAAGTCGCCAAGGGGCAAAGACGCCAGGAGGAGAATGCAATCTCCCTTTTTTCCTTAGCGTCTTTGCGCCCTGGCGACTTTGCGTTGATACCGTCTCGAACGCTGACCAGCTTGGGCAATATCCGACTACTTCGCCGCCTTCGCTTCCGCCCCGCGCATGGCTCGCAGAATGTTGCCGCTCATGATTCCGTGGATTTCATCCGCCGTATAGCCGCGGTTCAGTAGCTCTTGGGTGATAACCGGGTAGGTCGAGACGTCTTCCAGTTGTTTCGGAACAATCGGGATACCATCGAAGTCGGAGCCCAGGCCGATGCATTCGACACCAGCCATCTTCTTCACGTGGTCGATGTGATCGCAGACATCGTGGATGCTGCCCTGCTGAATCGGATTCTCGCGCTCCCAGTCTTTGACTGCCTGTTTGAATTCGGCGTCGTTCTTGTGCTTGGATCGCAGTTCTCGGCTGACGTGGAACATGCGCGAGCGGCGTTTGGCGGATTCGGGATGAATGAATCCGGGGTAGAAGTTGATCATCACCACGCCACCGTTGGCTTTCACCAACTGCAGCACGTCATCGGGGACATTTCGCGGGTGATCGGCGATTGTTCGAGAGGACGAATGCGAAAAGATCACAGGAGCCGTCGTGATTCGCAGCGCGTCCTTCATCGTTTCGTCAGAGACGTGAGACAGGTCGACCAGCATCCCCAGTCGATTCATTTCTCGCACAACTTCTTCGCCGAAGGGAGTCAGTCCGCTGTGCTTGGGATCGTCGGTCGCAGCGTCGGCCCAGGCGAGTGTGTCGGAATGTGTCAGGGTCATGTAACCCGCGCCCATCGCATGCAGTCGTCGAAGATTTTCGATGGAATCCTCGATGCAGTGGCCTCCTTCAACGCCGATCAACGAAGCAACTTTGCCCGACTTCTGAATGCGAACGACATCATCGGCCGTGCGAGCCGCCTCGAACACATCGGGGTATCGTTTGATCATCGCGCGAACCAGTTCGATCTGCTCGATGGTCTGTAGCAGCGCTTTGCCCTCTTTGTTCGTCGAGGCCGGGACATACACCGACCAGAACTGAGCCCCCACGTTGCCCGATCGCAGCCGAGCGATATCCGTGTGAAACTTCGGCCCCAACGGTTTCACCAAATCGGCTTGATTAAACGATGACCCCGCTTCGGTTCGGACCATCCATGGCAAATCATTATGGCCATCGAAGACAAAGCCCGACGCATGAATCTTCCGAGCCGCATCGGTCACAACGACGTCGGGTCGGTCCGCTGCTTGAGTGGTATGGGCTAGTGCAACAAGTACGAGACCAGAAACGACAGCGAAGATCTGTTTCATGTATTCCCTACGCAAAACGAAGGCGACGTTGAAAGGCGTCCGATAATCTTATCAACTCGAAAGAGGTGTGCCACGGTTTTGGAGCCAGAGGTCTCTACACATCTGGAGGCCTGAAAGGCCGAGTACAAATCAGCCCGGGGCAGAGCGAAGCGTCGCCCCGGGTCTCGGGTGATTGGTGATCTCTGCCCTGAAAGGGCCGAACAACGTCACACCGGAAAGACTGTGACGCCCCTGACAGGGCTGGCGTTTCGTAACTCCACAATCCCGGGGCGGCGCTTCGCTCTGCCCCGGGCTGATTTGTGGACGCCTTTCAGGCAAAAACGCCCGTGCCCGGCCGATCATTTTATTGTGGTTGCGTCCACGACGACTTCAACAACGATGTGTAGATACCTATGCTCCAAAACCGTGGCACCCAGAAATTCAATGACCGGCTTTGATGGTCATTTCGAGCATTCGCTCACGTACATTGAAATGGTTTGGCGCTTTCCGCTATTCTTGCGGTCTTGGCCGTTTATGGATGTTCCGACCAACCAAATCCCATCGAAATCACTATGGCTGCCCCAAAAACCGCGATCACGCCGACTCGTCAAGACAACTACGCCGAATGGTATCAGCAGATCGTGAAAGCGGCCGACATGGCCGAGGTTTCGCCGGTTCGCGGCTGCATGGTGATCAAGCCGTGGGGCTATGCCTTGTGGGAGAATATGCACAAGGAACTGGACGTGATGTTCAAGGACACTGGGCATGAAAACGCCTATTTTCCGCTGTTCATCCCGATCAGCTTCCTGCAATCTGAAGCCGAACACGTCGATGGGTTCGCCAAGGAGTGCGCGGTCGTCACGCATCACCGTCTGACGATGAACGCCGAGGGGAAGCTCGTTCCGGACGGTTTGCTGGAAGAACCGCTGATCGTTCGCCCGACCAGCGAAACGATCATCGGGGCGACTTACGCCAAGTGGGTTCAGTCATATCGGGACTTGCCGATTAAGATTAACCAGTGGGCCAACGTCGTCCGCTGGGAAATGCGACCACGAGTCTTCCTGCGCACCGCCGAGTTCCTCTGGCAGGAAGGGCATACTGCTCACGCAACCGAAGAAGAAGCCCGCGAAGAGACGCACACCATGCTGAAGGTGTACGAAAAGTTCGCTCGCGAATACATGGCCATGCCCGTCATCTGCGGCGAAAAGCCCAGCGGCGAGCGATTCCCGGGTGCTGTGGCGACGTATTCGATCGAAGCCATGATGCAGGATCGCAAGGCCCTGCAGGCGGGAACATCACACTTCCTGGGGCAGAACTTCGCGCGTGCCCAAGGGATCAAGTTCCAGGATCGCGACACGCAGGAAAAGTTCGCCTGGACGACGTCATGGGGTGTCTCGACCCGTCTGATCGGGGCGTTGATCATGACTCATAGCGATGACAACGGGCTCGTGTTGCCTCCGCGCTTGGCACCCAAGCACGTGGCAATCGTGCCGATCTTCAAGAATGACGACGAACGCGTGACCGTGGTCGCGCACGCCAATGAGATCAAGAAGCGACTGGAAGCCCAGCGATACGAAGGCGATGCCGTTCGTGTGACGATCGACGATCGCGACCTGCGATTCGGCGATCGCGCCTGGTATCAAGTCAAGCACGGCGTGCCGCTGCGAGTCGAAGTCGGACCAAAGGAAATCGAAGCGGGAACTGCCACCGTCATTCGTCGCAACACGCTGGCCAAAGAAAACCAGACGATCGATCAACTGGTCGCCACCGTGGCCAGCCAGTTGCAGACGATCCAGAACGAACTGTACGAAGCCGCCGACAAGCGATTGAAATCCAGCTCAGTCCGAGTTAACACTCGCGACGAACTGCTGGCATTCCTGGGCGACTCCGAAGAAGGATCACTGGACAAGGGAGGCTTTGCCTACGCCCACTTCTGCGATCGCCCCGAGATGTTCGAATGGCTCAAGCAACATCGCCTGACCGCCCGCTGCACCCCGCTGGACGAGCCACGGACGCCGGGCAAATGCGTCTTCTCGGGAGATGACACCGATACGGTGGGGGTCTTTGCCAAGTCGTACTGAGAAGAGTTTTAGCCACGGATTGACACGGATGAAACACGGATAAGAATCAAAGAGACAGAGCGAGATCGGAAGAATTAGCGGAGCGGCGATTCGTCATTGTAAGACGGTGCCCGCTTGAATTTGAATTCGTCTGATCCGTGTTCAATCCGTGGCTAAAGTCTTCCTTTTCCCTTCCCGAACAGAGCGGCATTCAGACGTGACTACTTGTCGGGAGCTGGACCGTCATCGTCGTTCCCTTTCCTTCCACCGAGGCCACTTGGATCGAGCCGCCATGTGCGCCGATGATCTCTGCGACGAGACTCAGTCCCAGCCCGGTTCCCGTTTCCTCTTCCTGCGTGCGAACTCGATCGACGCGATAAAATCGCTCGAACAGATGTGGCTGATCGGCGAGCGGTATCCCGGTGCCAGTGTCGCGCACGACCAGGAACGCGGCATGTGATTTAACATGGACTTCGATCCAGACAGTCGTGTTCGCATCGCCGTATTGGATCGAATTAGTCACCAGGTTGGTCACGACTTGGCTCAGCCGATCTGCATCTCCGACGAGTGGTGCCGAATGAAGATCGGTTTGCAGTCGCATGTTCCTTCTGTCAGCGAGAGGCTGCAGCAACCGGACGGCCTGTTCCGTGATACTGCTGAGATCCGTTGAATCGTGACGAAGATTAAGGCAACCGGAATCGGCTCGCGATAGCACCAACAGGTCATCGACCAACCTCTTCATGCGACGAGCGGATTGCAGGCACGTTTCGAGTGCCTGGCGGTATTGCTCGGGTGTTCGGTCGCGCGACAGCGTGAAGTCCGCTTGTGACAGAATTACGGATACCGGGGTTCTCAGTTCGTGCGAGGCATCCGCCGTAAAGCGGACCTGCCGATCGAAAGCCGACTTCAATCCGTCCAGCATTGTATTGATCACGATCGCCAGTCGCGTGATCTCACGCGGTGTTTGCCGCGCTTCGAGCCGCTCTGACAAGTTGCGACTGGTGATCCGTTCCGCCGTGTTGGACATTCGCTCGATGGGCTTCGCGATGCGGCGAGCCAGCCAGATGGCCCCCGAGCCGCCCACTACCAGGCAAATCAGGCCCACAGATAGGAGTCTCGCGGCCGTCCAGCCCAAGCCGTCGAACTCCTTGGCCAGTGGACGACCAATTAATAACTGACCGCCATCCCGCGTGGCTATGATGATATCGAGGTAAATCCCCTGCGAACGCGCGACGAAAGGACGTGGCCCATGCGTTGGCGGCATCGTCTCAGACCTCACGGCATGCGGGGGCAGCGCCTTGGAGGAAGCCAGCATCTGACCAGAAGCATCCCAAACAGCATAGTAGGCATGATCGCGGGGAGCCTTGCCGAATCGATGTGCGTAGAGTTCCGAGATCACAAGCCCGGAAGGATCGTTCCGACTTCCGAGATCCTGAAGCAACACTTGAGCAGCACCCAACAAATCCGCTTCCGCTTGCCGGTATGTCGCATGGATTGTCATGG
>DASYEA010000740.1:0-9770 GCA_036499265.1 Schlesneria sp.
GGGGAATAACAACTGCTATTGCCAGGACAATGAACTGACGTGGCTCAATTGGGACTGGAACGAAGAGCAGCAGCAGATGTTCGATTTCGTCCGCGGCATCATTGCTCTGCGTAAAGCCGAACCGGTGTTCCGCCGTCAGAAATTCTTCCAGGGACAATCCATTCGAGGCAGCGAGGAATCATCCGATGTCTGCTGGATCAACATTGATGGCAAGCAGGTCACCGACGAAGTCTGGGATGCCGGCTTCGTCAAATGCATCGGTCTTCGACTCGATGGCAAGCTGATTGGGGAAGTGAATGATCACGGCGAACCGATCGAAGGTGATACCGTTCTGTTGTTGCTGAACGCGCATCATGAAGAGATTTGTTTCATGCTGCCGACCCCAGTGGAAGAAGCGTTCTGGGAACCATTGCTGGATACAGCCCAGTTTCCGGGACATCTATCGGAGACCAAGGGGGGGGCACAGTATCGAATTTTTGCTCGCTCAATCGCTCTACTGCGGTTGATGACGCCAACTATCAAGCAGAAGCAGAAAGAAGGATTCGTGGCGGCCGAGATTATTGCCGATCTGGCCATGGATACCCCGGTGGGGCGTGAAAGTCATCTGAAAGCGGTGCAGGGCAAGTAAGGCTGCTGAGCATAGTCGGAATTGAGACAGACCGCGGTCGCCGGACGGCGGTCTGTTTCTTTCTTTGGTCGCCACACTGAGACAGCCGTCGTGAAGAAACTGAAAGGGACGGTTGCAATCGGCATGTCTCTGGATATGATATGTGTGATATTGAGACTCAGTCTCAACTCGCCAGCCAGCCCCTCTTGCGGTCGCCAGCTAGCAGTTCCACTCCCGTGAGGTAGTAGGAACGCATTCTACAGCAGTTGGTTATGGCGATTTTCTCCAACTTCTTGTCGAATTCTCGCCATCGAAAATAGATGCAATCGAGCTCAACGTGAGTTCGATCCGATGCCGTCGCCAGCCACCTTCCTCGGTAGCCAGCCAACGAGTCAGTCCCCGTTTCATTCGTTGTCACTGGTTCTTGGAAGGGTCATGTTATGTCGCTAAGTCGAAAGTCTCGTCGTGGTTTTACGCTGATTGAACTGCTGGTGGTGATCGCGATCATCGCCGTGCTGATTGCTCTCTTGTTGCCGGCCGTTCAGCAGGCTCGTGAGTCGGCGCGTCGAACTCAATGCAGCAATAATCTTAAGCAGATCGGCTTGGCGATTCACAACTATCACGATTCCCATAATCGTTTTCCACCAGCCGCGACCGATACCGGGTTGTCACGTTCCAGTGCGTTTGTAAGTATTCTTCCTTTCCTCGACCAAGGGAACACATACCAGCAATACGACTTCAATTTGCTGAACACCGACCCTGTAAATTTGACTGCTGTGTCACAAAGAATTCCGGCCTACCTATGTCCAACTGCACCGTTTCGGCGTGCGGTTCCTATTGCCGGTTGCGACACCAACAGTCGTGCTCCCGGTACCTATGCCATCAGTACCGGTTCCCTGACCCCCTATGGTGCGCTCTCGACAGGCAACGCCAATAATGGGGCAATCGTCAATGCGGCCAGTGGCAGTACTGGCATGCGAGATCTAACCGATGGTTCGTCAATGACACTGATGGGTGGTGAGACGGCCTGGAATTTTGCTGACTACTTATTCACTTCGACTCCATGTTCCGGCCAGATTCGCTGGGGCTATACCATGTGGTCGTCTCCGTATCCACTATCAACTTCTTTCTCCACTCTGGGGCCCTTCAATCCCAAGGCCACCCAAGGTGACAGTTCGCGATTGGGTAACTTCCGCAGCGAACACATCGGCGTCGTAAATATGCTGATGTGTGATGGTTCTGCTCGCTACATCAGTGAAAACATTGATCACAATCTGCTGGATTCGCTGGCAACTCGATCTGGCGGTGAAATTGTCGGCAGTTTCTAAGGTTGTCCCTGGTGGGTGGGACATAGTGATGCGCCCGCCTGTATCGTTCTTAGTGCAGCCTGTTTGCGTTGGTTGCATGTTTTACGCGAGGGGAATATGGCTGGGATTCTTCGATCTCGTTGGGCCTGTGTCAGTCTGCTGGCGATGTGCTGGCTTGTCGGCTGTGGGGGCTCTAAAGGTCCCCCGCGTGTCGCGGTTCGCGGCGCGATTCTCTTCCAGAATGAAATGCTGAAAGCGGGCCGGATCACATTCACGCCGATCGACGGATCAAAGGGGCCGGCGGCCGTGGCAACCGTGACCGACGGCTTCTATGACTTCAACGCATTGAATGGCCCGGTTGTCGGTAAAAACAAAGTTCAAATCGAATCGATACTTGATCCTGGATTTGCGATGGACGACGACGTCGCCTATGCAAAGGCATCAAAAGAAAAAGGTGGTGCTCCGGTATTGCCTCAACAACCCATTCCACCGGAGTTCAATCAGCAGTCAAAGCTGGTGGTTGAAGTTTCACCGGAAGGTGAAAAGAAGCTCGATTTCTCGCTGTGATCGGTGAAGATAGTAATGCATAGTTCCACCACAAGCTGTGCCTTTCCTAGTGGGTTGAAATAAATTGGTCAAAGGATTTGATGCTGATGTGCTCAAGCTACAAGTCGACATGCGGCATACGTGGTCGCTCATGGCAATCGCTGATCGAAAGCGTAACGGTCGCGATTGCCGTTGTTTCATTGTCGCTTAACGCTTGGGCGAACGGGTGGACTGGCTTTCAAGGTCCGGTGCCGGAAGGAGCCAATGTCGAAGCTGTTCCGATGACCTGGTCACCGGAAGAGGGGGTGCTCTGGAAGGTGGAGATCACCGGCTATGGACAGTCCAGTCCGGTCACCTGGGGCGGTCGAGCCTACTTGACGTCGATCTCGGGGCCCAAGAAAGAGCACTGTCACATCACCGCCTTTGACCTGGAGGCAGGAAAGGTTCTGTGGAAGCACGATCTGGAAGGTGCGACTCAGACTGAAAGCAGCAACTACATCAGCAAGGCGGCTCCGACACCGGTCGTCGATGCCGATGGCGTGATTTGCTTCTTCGAAGGAGGCAATCTGGTCGCACTGAACCACGAAGGGAAAGTGCGCTGGCAGCGAAACCTGGTGGAAGAGTTTGGTCCGATTGAATCACGACACGGATTGTCAGCCTCGCTCGAACAATCCGACAGTCATGTCTTCGTGTGGGTGGAGCGGCAGGCGGATCCCTACGTGATGGCTGTTCAGAAGGCGACTGGTCGTGAAGACTGGAAAGTGCCCGGTCTGGGCGTCACCAGTTGGGCCAGCCCTCGGCTGATCCCTGTGAAGGAGCATAAGCATCTGGTTCTGAGCGGGATCGGACGTATCACGGGGCTTGATCCTGTGACCGGCAAAAGCCTGTGGACCTTTACCGAGATCAAAGGCAATTCGACACCGACCCCCGTTCCTGTCGGAGATAGCCGCTTCTTGATCGGTGCCACAGCAGGACGCGGCGAAGGAGACGCTGGGAAGGCTGCAGAATCGAACGGGCTGATTGAGATCAAGACTGCCGATGACGGGACCTTCAAAGCCGAGTTCGTCTGGAAGGCCAAACGTGCGACCTCATCGTTTGGATCACCGCTCGCACATCAAGGCCATGCTTACTACGTCAACGCCAGCGGAGTCCTATTCTGCCTGGATCTGCAGACAGGTGAAGAACGCTATTCGAATCGTCTGGCCGACAGTATCTGGGCCACACCCATCGCCTTCGGTGATCGAATTGGGATCTTCGGAAAAGGAGGGACCGTGTCGATCGTGTCGAGTGGTGAGACCTTCGACAAACTTGCTGAAAATGTCACCTGGGAAGCGCAGGCGGCCGATCCCGCGGCATCTCGCAATCCAGGTGGCGCGCCAGTCTTGTATGCCGCTATCTATGTGAAGGATCGTCTGCTGCTACGACGAGGCGACGTGTTGTACTGCATCGCTGCAAAACGCTGATCGGAGCGTACTCCGCTTGGCTCTACTGAATTGTCCCGCGACCGTGGCGGTCGCCAAACCGTTGTGAATCAGGATCTCCCATGAAACGCTTTGGATTAATGATCGCGCTCTTGCTGGCTGTGCCCAGCCTGAGCCAGGCTCACTTCATCTTCCTGCTCAACGACACCGCGTCGTCGCAAGGCAAAGTGAAGGTCTTCTTCGGTGAAGCTGCTGAGGCAGATGATCCAGCGCTGCTCGACAAGATTGCCAAAGCCGAACTCTGGACCGTTGGTGGTCGCGGTGAGCCAAAACTACTGCCATTGACCAAGGGCAGCGATGCCCTCGAAGCCGAACTGAACGCCCAGGCTCAACAGTCGACATTGATCCTGCGACATACCTACGGCGTCATGGCCAAAGGTGCCGAGCCGTTCCTGCTGAAGTACTACGCCAAGACGTATCCCTTCGCACTCCCTGGAACCTGGAAAGCCGTTCGCGATTCGGAACGCCTGCCACTGGAAGTTGTGCCAACCGCCAAGGGAACTCAGACCGTTCTGCAAGTGCTGTGGAACGGTAAGCCGCAAGCCGGTTCATTGGTGACGGTTGTCGGGCCAGGCATCGATTCGAAGATCGAAGGCACGACGGACGATGCGGGCAACTTCACCTGCGAACTTCCCAAGTCGGGAGTCTATTCAATTCGCGCGAAGCACACCGAAGAGAAAGCCGGGACTCTCGAAGAGAAGGAATATAAGTCTGTCCGTCACTACTCGACCTTGACGCTGCATCATCAGCCCGGACGCCTGACTCCCACCGCGCACAACCTGCCAAACCTGCCAAAGGGATTGACCAGCTTCGGCGGAGCGATTACCGGGAACACGCTGTATGTCTACGGCGGCAACTATGGCAGTGCCCACGAATATACGAACGAAGAGCAGTCTGGCGATTTGTGGAAGTTGAATCTCAGCAATCCGAAGGCGTGGGAACTCGTTTCCGCTGGCCCACGTCGACAAGGCCTGGCCGCTGTTGAGCACAAAGGTTCGATCTACCGCATTGGTGGATTTGAAGCGACCAACAAGGCTGGTGAAAAGCAGAACCTGGTCTCTCAGAACGACTTTGCCAAGCTGGATGCGGCGACCGGTCAATGGATCGCTCTGCCAAGCCTGCCAGAGCCACGGTCATCGCACGATGCCGCGGTTGTGGGCGATACGATCTATGTCGTTGGTGGCTGGAACATGCAAGGTGGTGGTTCCGGATCAAAGTGGCATGACACGGCACTCGCCATGAACCTCGCCAGCGATAAGCCCGAATGGAAGACTGTCGCCGCACCAAATTTCCATCGCCGCGCTTTGGCCTTGGCCGATTGGAATGGAAAGCTGATCTGTATCGGCGGCATGAGCGACGGGGGCGGCCCGACGACCAAGACATCGATCTATGATCCTGCGAAGAACGAATGGTCCGAAGGGCCCGCTCTGCAAGGGACCGGGATGGACGGCTTCGGCTGTTCCGCTTTCGCCAGCAATGGCAGCCTGTATGTCACGACAAGCTCCGGTTCCATTCAGCGCCTGGGAGCCGACGGCAAGGCATGGGAATTCGTCGGCCAAGTCGCTCATCCTCGCTTCTTCCACCGAGTGCTCCCTTGGAGTGATTCCAAGCTCGTGATCGTCGGTGGTGCCAGCATGGACGAAGGCAAAGCAGAAGAAGTGGAAGTGCTATCCGTGGGCAATCAGCAAACCGCCGCCAAGTAGTTTAGATTGATTGCGATTGAACAACAGGGGATGCGAAAGCTCGTTTCGCATCCCCTGTTCTATTTGAAAGTGAAGAGAAGGCCATTTAATACGCAAAGCGTTCTGAGGGGCGTTTGGGCTCCTGCCCAATGTAGTAGGCACACTCCGTGTGCCGTGTTCAGCACACAGAGTGTGCGGCCGCCATTGAAGTGAGTGTCTCCCGCTATCCCGTTCCTTTGCGTCTTCGTGCCTTCGCGCTTTTGCATTTCAGTGTAGATAGCCACGTCCACGCAACGTGACACCATCCAAACATTGCCATTCCTCCCTTCGCGGCTTCGCGAGAAGGCTACTAAATCTCAACCGCGACCGCCTCTGGTGTTGATGTGACGGAATCCAGATCGAACAGCCCCTTCAATCGCAATGTGATCGTCGTTTCCAACTCGGTCGGCGGTTCGACCAGCCAGCAAACCTCGCCTCCCTGGAATGTCGCGACAGGCTGACCGTCGACGTAGGCGACTCGATTCGATGCCGTGCTCGGAATGCGATCCTGCTTCGTAATAATGCCGACCAGATTGAGCGGGTCGGCTCCCGAAACGACCAGTATTTCTTGAGCCGCTCCCTCGTCACGCAGCCGACGCAATTGCTGGATCGCGTCTGGCAATGCGAATTGCTCGCCCCCGACCCCGACGATGAAACGGCCCCCGCGGATCTCGCCACGTGCTTCCAGGCGCCGCAGGACTTGCAGCACTTCGAACCACGACGGGGCACCATCTTCGCGGACCAGCAGATCGCGAAAGACGATTCCCCAGCGACGAAGCAGTTGCCAGGCCCAGTCTTCGGCAATACTCGTTGGTCGAGGTGCCGGCGCTACTGCTTGCACGTTGGGGAGTGCTGTCGTAGAAACATCGCCATTCTCTGGCTGGCCGGTAAAGGGGACGCGTAAGGACCAGCGGCCCATCGCGGTCCGCGTCGTACGACGGCGTTCACCACGATGATGCGCCGCCCGGCGACCTTGATGAGACTTCTCAGCGGTGAGCGTTCTCAGTCCCGCAAAGCCATCCGCCGTGATCCAACCGCGAGTCACCAGTTCACCCAAGACATCGTCCAGTTGAGACGCCAGCATTTGCGTGGCGGTCAACAGATCGGCCGTGAACGTGGCACCGCGGCTATGCAGGATTTCGCAGACTTGAACGGCCGGGCTGCTGAGGCCGGTCGGATTCGGTTCGGGAGCCTTCGCTGTCAACCATTCTGCATCGGTCCGCAGGAACAGTGAAATCGGTGCGACGCGCGTCAAACTCGCCATTGGTCGCGATTTGTCCGGATCGCGAGGTGGCGGAAACAATCGCCCCCAGCCGACTTCTCCAGTGAGACACAATTCATCGAGCAGGTCTGCTTTATACTGGTCGACGCGCGCCGGCAGAATTTCACGCTCCCACGCGACGGCGGGAATATCAAGACCCTGCAGTTGAGCGATCGCTTCGAACAGCCCATTCGATCCTGCTCGTCGATTCGCAGGCAGCATGCCGTGATGTCGAGCCAGAAACCGAATGAAGACCTCGACACTGACCGGTTCGATCTGTTTTCGCAAACCGTCCAACGTCAGCCGATGAATTCGAGCCAACAGGCGTCGGTGACACCATTCAACGGGACGTTCGACCGTGGGCTGATCGGGTTCTGCCGCATACGCTTCCGGCGTAAAGCGACCTCGCAGAACAACGCCTTCGCCCTCCAGAGCTTCCAGACAGGCGTCAGCCTGGCTGACGGTGATCCCCAACCGCTCGGCCACCCTCGCGCCGGTGATCGGTCCACAAAACTCGATCAACCCTCGGACCATCGTCACGCGGGCTTCGATCGAATCCCAGTCCTGCCGCACACCGGGCGGCACCGTGACCAGTGGGGTCAATGTCGACTGAGGAAACGCGGCCAGTACTGCGGGGACACGTTCTGTCGCGGCCCAAGCGTGCAATGGGGGCCGGTCTGCTGATTCCGAATTGGGGACCTCGACCAGTGTGGCTCGTCCTGCAGCAACCAATTCGTCAAAGTCAGACTGCCACGATCTGCCTTCATCGATCGGCAGCAGCAATCGGCTGAGCAATGCGTCGTGCAGTTCGTCGGCGTTGCGGATCAGCGGCTGCGCTTCGAGGATCACCTGGCGAATCGCTTCCGGATCAAGCCGACCCAGATCCTCGACACTTTCGACGCTCAGTGATCGTCGAGTCGCCACCGCGCGGGCTCGACGCTCGGCCACTTCGCCGCCGTCCAGGAACGCGTACGGATTGGAATTGAGCAGCTCATAGCTGAACGGCGAGGGCTCGCGAGTGTCGCGAGCGATAAACTCAATCTCTCCCCGTTCGACCCGAGCCAGCACCTCTTTCAATGCTTCAATATCGTGCGCTTCATGCAGGCAGTCGTCCATTGTTTGACGAACCAGAGGATGATCGGGCAGCTCGATATCACCGACAACGTTCTCCTGACAGCCGGTCAACTTCGGAAAGACGGCTGTCAGCAAGTCTTCACTGCGAAATCGCTGCAGGGCAGGGGGAACCTTCTTCCCATGCCTGGATCGCAGCACCTGCAACGCACGAGTCGCATTCCATCGCCAGCGATTTTGAAAGATCGGCACGGCCAGAACTGCTTGCTCGAACATCTCCTGCACATTGCGCGGGTTCAACATGCCGAACATGCTATCCAGCGGGAAACTATGTTGCGGACCGAGCGACAACACGATGCCGTCGTCATCGGCACTGGCTTGCAGTTCGAAATCGAACGACCGGCAGAAACGTTTGCGCATGGCCAAGCCCCACGCCCGCGTGATGCGCGTGCCGAACGGGGCATGAATCACCATCTGCATGCCGCCGCTTTCGTCGAAAAAGCGTTCGAAGACGACGCGGCGCTTGGAGGGGATAAAGCCGATCGCGGCCTTCTGAGCGCGGATGTATTCGACGACTTGATGCGCCGCGTCCGCCGTCGCGTTTGTTTCCAGCATCAGCCATTGTTCGGCGGCTAAGGGATCTTCGATCCGCTGCTCAAGTTCTTCGCGCAGCCACGAGACTTCGTCGGACAATTCGAAGGTCCGCCCCGGTGCTTCGCCGCGCCAGAAGGGAATTGTGGGTGGTGCTCCGCCAGCATCAGTCACAAACAGATCGCCACCCCGCAAATAGCGAATTCGCCACGAGGTATTCCCCAACAGGAAGATATCACCTGCCTGGCTCTCGGTCCCAAAATCTTCATCGACCGAGCCGACGACGGTATGATCTTCTTCCGTCACGACGCGGATCGAAAAGACCTCGGGGATCGCACCGGCATTACTGGTCGCAGCAATCCTCGCACCGGGGCGAGTCCGCAGTCGGCGACCAACTTGATCGTGATGCAGATAGACTCGGCTGTGACCCGCCGCGTGTGTCATCCCTTCGCTCAACATCAGGACGATGCGGTCAAAATCGGTGCGCGTGAGATTCCGGAACGGAAACGCACGGCGACACAGGTCGAACAGTTCATCGCTGCCGCATTCGCGTGTTGAGACTTCCGCAACAATCTGCTGGGCCAGCACATCCAGCGGCGCGTCTGGAATCGGGATAATGTCGAGCCGCCCGTGATGAATCCCCCGCATCAGCCCCATGCACTCGATCAGCTCGTCGCGTGTCAGAGCGAATAGCCGACCCTTCGGAATCAGCCCCAACGCATGCCCCGACCGGCCGACTCGCTGCAGGAATGTCGCGATGTTTCGCGGCGACGCGATCTGAATCACCAGGTCGATGTAGCCAATATCGAGTCCCATTTCGAGCGACGCCGTGGCAACAACCGCTTTCAGTTCGCCAGTCTTCAGACGCCGCTCGGTGTCATGACGGTGACCGGCCGCCAATGATCCGTGATGACTGCTGATGGCTTCCGGCCCCAGCAGTTCGCTCAGTTGATGCGTCAATCGCTCGGCCAGTCGGCGCGTATTAACGAAGATCAGCGTCGCACGATGAGTATTGATCAGTTCGACAATCCGCTCGTTGATCTCGGCCCACTGCTCATGCATACAGACGGTACCGAGCTCGCTCGGCGGCACTTCGATAGCGAGGTTTAGTTCACGACGATGTCCGACATCGATGATCACCGGCAATTTGGGTGTGGCTTGTGGATTGTCAGATGAGTCTGGTCC
>DASYEA010000741.1:0-9028 GCA_036499265.1 Schlesneria sp.
TGCCTTCTACTTTGGCTACCCTTGAATTCTGGAGACAAAGATTTCGTCGAGCGTTAGAGCCGAATCGTCAACGATGGTGGCCCCCAGCGATTCTGCAGCGTGACGCAACTGGCCGCTTTCACCGCTGCAGACATACGTCCACTCGGCCCCTTGTCCTGCTGTCGAGATGGTGCCGACGAGTGATGGTGGCCGATCGACGGATTGACCAAACCTGAGTGTCAACCGGCGGTGCTGGCCCTTAATCTCATCCATGCCTGCCGACAGCATGATGCGTCCGTGATGAATGATCGTCACGCGATCGGCCACGCGTTCCACTTCATCCAGCAGATGTGATGAGAACAACACCGTGCGGCCTTCGTCGGCAATGGTGCGAATAATAGCCCCCAGGATGTCACGACGAACTACCGGATCGAGACCTGATGAGGGCTCGTCGAGCACCAACAACTCTGGCCGATGAGCCAGCGCGACCAATAGACCGGCCCGAGCTCGCTGACCTCGCGACAAATTCTTGACGTAAGCCTTGCGATCCAGATCGAACGCATCTCGCAGTTCCTCGGCGTACTTGTCGTCCCAGTTGGGAAAGAACGCCTGCGTGTATCGCATCAACTCGCCGACACGCATCCAATCGGGCAAGTCGCGATCTTCGGAAAGATAACCGATGCGTCCCAGCGTCCCGACCGGATTGGCGACCGGATCGAGACCAAAGACCTGGACACTGCCATTCTGAGCCTTCAGCAAGCCCAGAATGTGCCGGATCAAAGTCGTCTTCCCGGCCCCATTGCCACCAATCAGTCCGAAGACGCCGCCACGTGGTACAGTCAGCGACACATCATCCAAGGCCGTCTTCGTACCGAACTGACGAGTGACGCGACGAATGTCGATGACGGGGGGAGCCGCCGAAGGAAAGGGATCGTCCATCGTAGTTACTCCTTGGTGAGGGCAGTTTGCAGCGCGATGTGGCGCTGTTCGACAAGTTTCAAAACATCTTCCAATGCAATGTTCATCTGCAATGCTTCGGCGACGAGCCCATCAATCCGCTCGGTCAGGATTTTGACTCGCTCGCGTCGGGCTAGTGGCGAACCCTGGTCCGTGACATACGTACCGGTCGTGCGTCGCTTCTCCACGATTCCAGCAACTTCCAGTTCACGGTAAGCGCGGGCCACCGTGTTGGGGTTGATCAGCAATTGATTCGCCAGCACGCGAATCGGCGGCAGTTCCTCACCCGCAACCAGACGTCCTGCAGCAACCAAATATTTGATCTGGTTCACGACCTGCAGATAAATCGGCACGCCGTCGTTAGTTGAGATATGGATCAGCACGATTCGACCTCGAAGGGCACGGAATCAGGTGTAGGGTGCGTGCAGTCTTCGGAACGCACCATCGATCTTATGGTTATTCGTGGTGTGTTCCGAAGACTGCACACACCCTACTTGCTGCATAGACGTGTTGTATTAAGTCATTAATACAATTTGGCGAACCGGGGTCAAGCGGATTTTCGACGGAATTTTCAATTCTCGCTCCCGTCAGGAAAGCAGGAGCGATTTCGGAAAGTACTTCAGCACACGGAGCGTGCCGTCTACTCCAAGACAATGTCCGTCGCGGAAGACAAATTTCTCGGTGGCAGATATCATTCTGGTTCTGCCACTGTTTCATCGTGAAAAGGAAACACTGTCCATGGTTCGAATGATTCTTGCGGCGATGTTGATCGCCGTGTGTTGCCAAGCCGGATTATCACAAGAGAAGGCCAAGCCGAAGCCGATCAAAGCCCTGCTGATCACCGGCGGTTGCTGTCACGACTACGCGAAGCAAAAAGAAATCCTGAAGCGCGGAATTGAGTCGCGGGCCATGGTCGAAGTGACGCTCGTCCACTCGACCGACAACGGGACCAGTGCTCGGTTCGATATGTATGACAATCCCGATTGGGCCAAAGGTTACGATGTCGTCATTCACGACGAATGCTCAGCCGATGTGAAGGAGTTGCCGTACGTCGACAACATTCTGAACGCTCACAAGAACGGCGTGGCGGCCGTGAACCTGCATTGCGCGATGCACTGTTATCGGACTGGCAAAGATGACTGGTTCCGCTTCGTCGGGATCCAGTCGACCGGACATGGTCCTCAGAAGCCAATCGATATCACCTTCCTCGACCGCGCCCATCCCGCCACGAAAGGCCTGCAAAACTGGACCACGATCAACGAAGAGCTTTACAACAACGTCAAAATCTTCGACACCGCTGTGCCGCTCGCTCGCGGTCGGCAGGATCTCGGCAATCGCGTCGATGACACTGTCGTTGCATGGGCGAACCAGTTCGGTAAGGCTCGTGTGTTCAGTACGACTCTGGGACATAACAACGAAACTGTCGGCGATCCCCGCTACCTGGAAATGGTCACTCGTGGCCTGCTGTGGTCGGTCGACAAACTGACGCCCGAGTACCAGCTGCCGTTCTTCGTGCCGAAGAAGGAACTGGTTCCGGTCAACCTGGCACGCGGCAAGAAGGCCACCGCATCCGCCTCGCAAGATGGTCATCCGCCCGAACACGCCGTCGATGGTAATGAAGAGACTCGTTGGTGTTCTCCCGATGGCAGCGCCGGGCAATGGTGGCAAGTCGACCTTGGCGAGCCGCAAGAACTGACCGGTTGCCGGATCCTCTGGGAGCAGGATGACACGAACTACCGCTACAAGGTGGAAGGATCTGCGGATGGCCAGACCTGGACGATGCTGTCGGACCAGACGAAAACCGACTTGAAAGACCAGTCGCAGTCGCTGAAGTTCTCTGCACCGGGCACGCGCTACCTTCGCTTGTCGATTACTGGCGTCGTCGCCGGTCGCTGGGGCAGCTTCTCTGAATTCGAAGCTCACGGCACCAAGACTGAAGAACGTGTCGTCACCAACAGCGATACTTACAAGCCACGTGCGGTCAAGGGAAATGGGCTGGCAGGAATCAAAGCGCCTGCTGGATTCGAAGTGACGCTGTTCGCCGAGCCCCCCGCCGTCAACTATCCGGTCTGTCTGGCCACCTCACCCGACGGAACGGTCTATGTCGGCATCGACGAAAACGGGTCGCTCGACAAGAAACCCGGACGAGGCCGCGTCGTCCGCTGTCGCGACAACGATAACGACGGTAAGGCGGATGAGTTCATCGACTTCGCCAAGATCGACAGCCCGCGCGGTATCATTGTTTTGCCGGGCGAGCCAATCAACGACAAGTCATCCAAGACATCGCTGATCGTACTGCACCCGCCTCACCTGTCGATCTATCATGATGACACCGGCGATGGCATTGCCGATCGGTCCGAGATTCTTGTTAAAGACATCGGCTTTGATCTGAACTTTCGCGGAGCCGACCACACCACCAACGGCATCCAATTGGGAATCGACGGCTGGATCTACGTCGCTGTGGGCGACTATGGCTTCATCAAAGCGACTGGCAAAGACGGTCGCGAAGTGCAGATGAAGGGGGGCGGAATCGCCCGCGTACGACAGGACGGTAGCGAGTTGGAATTGGTCTCGCGCGGTCAACGTAACATTTACGATGTCGCCGTCAGCCCGCTGATGGATCTGTTCACGCGAGACAACACCAATGACGGCGGTGGTTGGAACGTCCGGCTCAGCTATGTTCCGCACGGCGCTCAAATGGGTTATCCCTCGCTGTTCATCAACTTCCCGGACGAGATCGTGCAGCCATTGGCCGACTATGGAGGAGGCTCGCCCTGCGGATCGCTGTTCATCGACGAACCGACGTTGCCCGGTGAGCTGGGTCACGGCCTGTACACTTGCGACTGGGGTCGCAGCGTGATCTACCGACATCCTCTGACGGCCAACGGAGCCGGATTCACGGCCGACCAGCAGTCCTTCATTGAAGTGCCGCGTCCGACGGATATGGATGTCGACGCCAACGGCAGTATCTACATCAGCAGTTGGAAGGATGGCGGCTTCAACTTCAGCAATCCCAATGTCGGCTATGTGGTGAAAGCCAAGCCGCCTCTCGGTGGCAACGACACGTCGAACGCGTTGAAGTCGTTGCCCAAAGCGAGCGACGCCGATCTGCTCAAGCTGCTGACATCGTCCAGCCACACAGTTCGCCTGCAGGCTCAACATGAAATCCTGCGACGTGGCGACAAAGCAGAAATGGCGGGCGGCCTCGAAAAGATCGCGGCATCGGACGCCAGCTTGCCGGTTCGAGTCGCCGCGATCTTCACGCTCAAGCAACTCCGCGGCGAGAAATCGCATGAGCGTCTCTTGGCTCTTATGACAGACGTGACTTTGCGAGAGCACATTCTGCGAGCGGTCGCTGATCGAGAAACACAACTGGCACAAACGGCAGTCGCTCCCTATGTTGGCGCGCTCAAGGACACCAATCCGCGCGTCCGCATGCAGGCCGCGCGAGGACTGGGTCGATTCCGGCTCGTCGCCGAATCGAAGTCCGAGGCCGGCCAGCAAGTGCAACAAGGTCTTGCTAACCTCGTCCCATTGACTGCTGATCGTGATCTGCTCGTGGCGCACATCGCTGTCGACAGCCTCGTACGATTGAACGCGGGGCAAGCTTGCCTGGCGGCTCTCGATGCGTCTTCGCTGGAGGAACGTGCGGGTGCGGCAACGGTGCTGAAGCATCTTCACGATCCAGCGATCGTGACGGGCTTACTAAACTGGCTGAAGAAGACGCCACAAGCGCAGACAGTGGATTATGCCAAGACGCGACTGATTGTCTTGCAGGCTTTGTGTCGTCTTCACGACCGCGAAGCCGATTACACCGGCGACTGGTGGGGCACGCGACCTGACACCAGTGGCCCTTACTACAAGCATGTGCCGTGGTCTGAATCCGAGCGGATCGCCGCCGCGCTGCGTCACGAACTGGCCGAAGGCGATCCCGCCATCGTCAAGCTCCTGTTGCCGCAACTACGCAAGCATAAACTCGACTTTCCCGGCGTGCAGGAGAAGATTGTCGCACTGGCGAACGCCGACCGCGAGTTCTTCCCCATCGCCGTCGACCTGGTGAGCGTTGGCTCTTCGAAACTGACGACCGATGCGGCTCATCTGCTGGAAGTGGCCGCGACGATCAACCCCGCCGCAGTGGAAGTGCGAACGAAGGCCTTGCGAGGATTGCAGCGTCGCGTTGATGACGCCGCTCTGTTCGATATCGTCTTTCGCAGCTTTGCCGCTGTCTCCGAGAAGGATCAGCAGGGGGATGTCGGAGCGGCGTGGAATGAATTCGTTCGCGAACCAAAGCACTACAAACTTGTGAATGCATTGGCATCGCAAACCGAATCGACCGATCCCGCCACGCGTGAGTTGGCCTATGCCGCGCTCGTCTTCGTGACGGAAAGCCCGCAAGGTCCGAAAGACGCTCGCGATGCCGCGATGCGTGTCGTCGAACGAGCCTGGAGCCACCCCGAAGCGGCGATTAGCGTCCTGCGAGCCATCGGTCGCTCGCGTCAGGAATCGCAGATCCTGCAGATTCAGCAGCAACTGAAGTCGGATCGATCTGACGTGAAGTCGGCGGCTCAGTACGCTGTAGCTCGGTTGGAACTCGACAAAGAGCCTCCGATCGATCCGAAAAAGCCACTGATCGCCACCCTGGCTTATGACGAGGTCGTCAAACAGACTGAACCGCTAAAGGGCGATGCCAAATATGGACAACGCCTATTCAGCCGCCAAGGTTGTGTGGCCTGCCACACAGTCTCGCAAAGCGAACCAATTAAAGGCCCGCTGCTGCAGGACATCAGCAAGCGGTACAAGCGGAGCGAGTTGATTGAATCGATCGTCAAGCCAAGTGCCAAGATCGCTCAGGGATTCGAAGCTCAATTCTTCGCCACCAATGACGGCAAGGTCTACGAAGGCTTCGTTGTCCGAGAATCAGGCGAAGAGATCGAACTCCGCAATGTTGCCGGGATCTCGATAGTCCTGAAAAAAGACGACATCGAAGAACGCGGCAAACGCGAGATCTCAGTCATGCCTCAAGGATTGGTCGACAAACTGAACGCCGAGCAACTGGCCGCGATCCTGGCTTATATGGAGTCGTTGAAGAAGTGAGAGGTTGAGGCCATCCGAAGTGCCACAAATGTGGCCTTCGGTCGGCAGAGGCGATCTAAGTCACGTTGCCGGTTGTCGCCCAGAAGACTGGTCCGGCCAGTGACCGTAGTCATCCGGCGCGGTAGTAAATTCGACCAGCAAGACCTGGATACAGCGGAGCAATCGTGCAGGGCAATGGCTAGCGTCGTCGGTACCACTCGTTCACGACATCGTTCACCAGGGCGAAGGCTTCGCGTTCCTGGGGGCCGGCGGTCTTATCCACGGGGCTGGCCAGAGCCTGGAGTTGAGCGCGGACTTCGAGTTCGGGGATCAAGTGGAGTCGTGTCGCGAGGATGGTGGCTTCCAGCACGGCGTGCTTGGCTCGATTGAAGCCGAAAAAGTCTCGACCGCGGCCGATGTGGATGATGGTCGCTTCGAGCCTGGTGCGATCGGATGTGGAGTCACTGAGCGTGATCTGGAATTCGTACCAGCGACAGCAGTCCTTAAGGACGCGGCCGTCGATTTGTTCGGCGGGAACCGTTTCAGGAACGACCTCCAAGCGATGCAGCGCGGCCTTGGCGATCAGCAGCACATCGTCGATGACGTGGAAGACGCCGGTCGGTCGTTGCAGCAGGTTCTGGCAGGTGGTTGAAGTCTGGAACGGCCGCAATATCAACGAAGTCATCTGAGGATCGACGATGGGGCCCATTGGAGCGAGGTTCAATTCGCCAAGGGCGTTCAGACTGGTGACGAGACCTTCAAGGATCATGTTGGTGGCAAGCTGTTCGCTGGAATAGCTGGTGTGGTGTGCATCGGTCATCAAAACAGAATTCTGTTGATCAGGGAAACTACGTAGTTGTCGTCAGCGATCTTCGACAACGCTGCGCAGGCGGCGTTGCGAAGATGGAGAGATTCGCATCGGCAAGATGACTGACTGTCAACCGGGAACAAAGATATGGTACGACTGGTACGCGGAATAACAGGTCGCTAGCGTGCTTCGAACACTATGACCCGATCCTCCTGAAATATGTCCCGGAGAGGCAGGGCACAATCAGGATTATCGCATTCGCTGGACAAGCTCCCGCCAATTCCTGCACGACCATTGTAGCGATGGGGGCATATTGTCGATGGGTCTTCCTTCTTTGCAGAGCTCTGCAAGCTTCTTCGCAGCGTCGGCCACAATGCGATTGTACCTGACGCGGGGTCCCTCATGAGATTCGTCCGTGTTCCCGGTGCGAAGGAACTCAATCCAATTCTCAAGCCGATCTTTGGCGAAGATGAACACGACGCGGTCGAATTGCGTTTTCTCAATTCCTTGTCGCTCCGCCTCTCTCCAAAAAATTGTCCGCAGCGCTTCTCCATCGGCACAGTTATCGTCACAGTCCGCCCACACCATCAACGTAGTGTGACCACCAGCGGCGACGCAATTTTGCAACTCTGTCGGCATCCTCTCGATCAGCGCCTTCCTTCCGCCACACGGAAAGAAACGAATCGTGTTGCTGCCACCCCAAGGCCTTAACCAGCCCGGATCCAAGCATTTAATCAGCTTGTTTATGAATACCTCGTCAATGCTCTCTCCTCTTGAGCCCTCGCATAGACAGATGATCTGCGTTCTACTTGGCACTGGCCCACCCCCTTGCGATCGCTTCGCCCGGAGTCATACCTTCCGGCACGACTAGCGGACCGATGCGTGTCGGAGACCTGTGATTGTCACGCCAGAGGTAGCGCCCATTTGATTGACCGGAGTTTGAGAGAATTTCAGGGTGATGCGAGACCAGTACGAGCTGATGATCCTCATCCAACAACTCACGGATCGACAGTACCCATGGCTGAAGCTCGGGCAGTCCGACGAAGTTGTCCGGTTCGTCAATTAGTACCGTCCTCGCTGCACTAGCTTCTACTGCGGCCCTTACCATATAGAGCCCAATGAGCGCTCGCTCTCCGTCAGAGAGTTCATGAAGGAACAACAACAACGGCTTACCACCTTTCTCCTCAAAGCGCAACTGTAGCGCTTTTGAGTTCATTCCCACATCCACTTGCTTGAACGACCGGAAGTCTGGCCAAACGGCTCGCAATGCGTCACGCAGCACATCTGTCCACTCTTGCTCCTGCGCGAGCGAGCGATACCACGACGTAATGTTGCTCATGGACAAGTTAGGGTGTCTGGCTTCTGCTTTGCTTTCAGATTCCATGCCGCGCGGATTTGGACGAAGGACAAGCAGCTTTGCGATCTCATCCTGGAGCAGCGCTAACTTGTTGATGCTGACACTACGTGGTTGGATAGCCGCCAGTGCCGCTTGCCGCCAATCGAGTGGGAAACCAGCTTGATTTCCGTCAGCCTTCTGAAATCGCACACCATCCAAGTCACGCTCGAACAACGGCTGCCCATCATTTGAAGCTTTCTCATAAATTACCCTCGGTTTCTCGAAATCTGCCGTCTGCTCGAGATGGAGGACGTATTCAAATTCTTGTCCGTCGACTCTGAGGCTCAGTTCGAACTCCTGGACCTTGCTGTCAAGCCACTTCGTGAACTCCAACTGCGGTACATCGTGGTCTCCGGTCCCGCCAAGTAAGCCGTCGCCCGTACCTAGGTTGCGAATCAGGCGAATAGCATCGAACAAGGAGCTTTTGCCCGCTCCGTTGGGGCCACAGAGCACGCCGAATGAGTCGAAATTTGACTCAAAGGCCACCATACAGCGGAAATTGTTTACGTAGAGGCGTGTGATCATTTCAATATCCTAATTCGATGCCGCGTGTACGTCGAGCGTTTCATATAAAGGATCAGGATAATTCAAGTGAGATCTATTCAATACAGGACAGGTTCACATCTTCGGGGGATGCCCGACCTCAAACCTTTTGGGGTGTTCGTCAGGGTAGAATTATTTCCGCGATTAGGCCAATCTGCTTCTATTGTAGAGCACTCGGTGTGGGCCGAAGATCGTCAGTAGGCACACATTCTCGGCTGGATCACAGGAGATCACCTCTCCAGAGTGGTGCTGCAGGCGGCACAGCACGTTCC
>DASYEA010000742.1:0-8061 GCA_036499265.1 Schlesneria sp.
CACCGCGCGCTGCCCAGGTTTTCACCTCGAAATCCAAAAATACCCCAAATGCCATCTAGCTTGAGTCACCTCGGATATGGCATAACCAACAGAAGAAGACGTCAATTTTCGTGGACCGTAACAACCGGCCACACGCCTCGACCCCGCTTCCGCGGTCGAGCTGTGTGGCCGGTTGTTTCAGTTAAGAGGTCCGCAGTTTCGCTCCCAGATAAAGAGATGCTGCCATGACTGACATCAAGAACAAACAACTCTGCCAGATCTCTGACACGAGACGCGAAAAACTGACACAAACTGACAGAGAAACCCGGGAGCTACGCCGACGTCGACACGCGCAATGCGCCCGATCATCATTACGGAAGCAGTGCCGCAGCATTCACTTACGCAACAAGCCAACTCATGAAGCGAAGCCGATCTGCGGACGAAATTTCGACCTGGAAATCGAAGACCCCCGTAAAACCCTGCCATGGACTGACAAATCCTGCCAAATCGAACTTGCACGAGACGTCGGCGTCGTCTGCCCATCTCCTTTGGATATAATTGGTTGTGAAACATTTTTCGGGTCGAAATCGAGTGCCTCGCGCACACCGATGTCGTGTCACATCGCAGAACTCCCGATATTGAAATTACGAAGGATTCACCATCGAGGCGAATACGGCCTGCGCTTGCCCGGCGGAAGTTCCGAAGGATATCCTGCCAACGGTCAACCACGACGAACAGCGGAGAATTGAAATGCCCACGTACGATTACCATTGCGAAGAGAATTCACGCACGATCTCGGTGCAGCACAGCATGAAAGAAAAGATCAGCAGCTGGGGCGAATTGTGCCAGCGAGCTGGTGTCGAACCGGGAAAGACAGCGATCAGTGCGTCCGTTGAGCGGATCATCAGCGGCGGGATCGCCCTGCCAATCGCCACTGCTGCACCTGCATTGCCAATGTCAGGTGGCTGTTGCGGTGCCCCCAGCAGCTGCGGCCATCATCACTAAAAGAACGGCCACGTCGAAGTGCCGCTTCGCGTAGCTAAGGTCGCCAAGACCTTGGGCAATCGTCAATCGACATTGCTTGCACATCGACTTCACCCAATCTCTTGGCGAGATTGGCGACAACACAGTGGTCACGGACAGTCATCTAGCCAGCGCGATTTATCGTCAGGAGAATCAGAGTGTCTGAGCCCGCTGCACTCGTCGAGTTGATGCGTTCCTGGCTCAACTCGCGGCTCGATCCCGCCGCCCTGGCGTGGATTGACGATCGCGTTCAGGCCATCGCCAGCGGCGACAAGAAAGCGCTGTATCTGTCATTCGGCCTGGTCCCTCGCAAAGTCGGCAAGGGCAGCCTGAAACTGACCGAACGCGAATGCAATGCAGCGATCGCCGCGCGACACGAGTGGAATCCCGATCGCTGGAGCATCGACCAACTGGCCCGCACGATGCTGGTGCTCAGCTTTCCTTCCAGCGATATCGATGCGTACATCAAAACACTTGACCAGATGTATTCGACCGGTGAAGTCGGTGAGTTGATCGCTCTCTACCAGGCGCTGCCGCTCTACCCGAATCAACCCGCTCACATCTTGCGAGCCGCCGAAGGGATTCGGACCAACATCAAAGCGGTGTTCTGCGCGGTCGCTCATCACAATTCATTTCCGTCCGAGCATTTCAGCGACGATCAATGGAACCAGATGATCTTGAAGTGCCTGTTCGTGGAAGTGTCTCTGCGACCGGTGATCGGCGTGGACGAACGAGCCAACCCACGGCTGATGACGATGCTCGTGGACTTCGCTCACGAACGCCGGGCCGCTCATCGCTCGATCCCCGCAGAACTGTGGCGCTGCGTGGGCCCCTACGCCGACGATCGAGCGATCGCCGATCTCAAGACCGTCCTGTCAACGGGCACCGGTGCCGAACGCCAGGCCGCGGCCCTGGCACTCAGCACCAGTCGACACCCCGCTGCCAAGTCCGTCCTGGCCGAAGCCCCCGAACAAGCCCACGCCATCTCCGCCGGCGAATACTCATGGCGAACCGTCGCTGCGGCTGAACAAGCTCACTGAAGGAAACCTTATGCTCTACATCGATCCGCATGACAGGCCACACTGCAAGGTTGCTGACGTTGATAGGTCATCAGTTCGGGGGAGACAAGTCTTGAGCGTGTGGGTAGAATGAGGGCATGGCGCGCAGACCATCGCTAACTCATGGGATCAAACGTGTCAGAATAGGTGTATGGCCCGAAGGGGCTGCTGCGCCCGGGGCTCTAGCAGAGCGAGTCACGTACGCGGGCAGCCCCAAGCATAAGTCGCATCCATCTCCAGCGGGGCCTCCCGCGCCACGTTCTGATGCGGCAAAGTGTGATAGATATCCCCCGGCCTCATGGCCAATGCTTCTAGAAGCACTCCAGCGTGGAATCAGGGAGGGATGTGTCAGTGAGTTCCGAGGCGAGTTCCCTTTTCGTGCTTGGGTGTGGATTAATGGCATTCTGCATGAGGCTCGTTTGACCAACGTCGAAACAGGTGAATACCACGGATTCCCAATAAATGATCCCAGCCAGTATCCCGAACCGATCGAGCAAGTAGAGGCGGCACCTCGTGTCACGATTCCTATCGCTTAAATCCGACCCAATCAGTCAGCTTGCCGCCACCGATCCGCTGGAGCGGCAAACTTGGTGCTCGCTGCGTATTCAAGTGGGGGCAAGGTTCGCTTCTCGGCTTTGGGATAAATCACTTGAAGATGAGAGAGACTCCATACATGTGCCGGCATTCCCAATTGCCGAATGGATTGTCCAAAATTGGTGGGCGATCTTTAACGAATTGTGTCCGTGGAATACAGCACCTCGAAGTCCCGCTATCAACGCCGACTGGCTAAGTTGGGCGAAGCGGCATTGTCTTCGCGCTGCCGATTCATCTCTCCTCTTGCCGAAACTGTACATTTACTCTGATGGCAGCGAGCTTGTTGCGGAGGCCCATGCTGATCGAACGGGATCTCTGGCAAATTTGCCCGGCGAATTCATTGGCGAAATTGTCGAGACTATTGATCCATCGACTACGGAGACGGCACTCGGCAAGTTCATAGACCAAACAATTGGTCGCGTAGATGGAGTAGAAGACCATCGCATTGTGCTGCTTGCTAAACAGTGGGAAGCGATCCGAAATGCTGATCCTGAAGAAACAGAATTTTGTAAGCTCGCAGGGAGGATGGGACTGGACCCGTATTGCACCCAGGATATCACCGATCGTCTGGCAGAATTCCTCGAAACACTTGGCGAACTCGAATCACCATTGGTTCGGGACTTGACCGAATCGGCACGTCCGGAATCTGTTGAAGCCCAATGGTCATGGGTAAACGAAGCGAGCGACGAACTGGGCCTTGGCCCACGAACTATTGATTTACCAATCGATCTGCCCACGATAAGGGAAACTCCAGCAGAGTACGGGTATGAATTGGCCCGCGCAGTCCGATTAGCTGCCAATATTCGACCCACGAAGGCCATTGAGTCCTTTGAGAATGTTGCAGAAGCCGCAATTGGTCGGCCATTCCATGTTCGATACCGCAATCATCTGCCAGGACACGGAATTAAAGCGATCTGTGGGCAATCGAAATCTGGCGTTTTTTATGCTGCTGGGCCTGAGCATCCGATTCATCGCAATCAGAATTTCACAAACGCTCGAAGTCTCTACCATGCATTGGCTACAAGCCAAGTCAGCCAGCGTCTTGTTACCGACGCTTACTCATTGGATCAAAAAGCCTCTAGAGCATTTGCTGCGGAACTACTTGCACCGCGAGAGGCCCTTCTCAATGGGTTGGCCAGAAGCACTGTGGACCCGGTCACCGTAGAAAAGTTCAGCAGAGAGTTTCTGGTCAGCCCTCGCGTAATTGAGCTTCAGTTGGAGAACGCCGGAATTTTACTCTCATCCGACTGATGTCATCACCGCAGTCGGCGCGAAGGTAAGGAATTAGACGCAAAATGCTTTATATCGACCCCCATATTCATATGGTGTCTCGCACCACTGACGACTACGAAGCGCTGGCCGCTTCGGGAGTCAAAGCGATCATCGAACCGGCGTTCTGGCAGGGGCAGGCACGGACGCAGATCGGTTCGTTCCAGGACTATTTCTCCTCGCTGGTCGGATGGGAACGATTTCGCGCCGCGCAGTTCGGCATTCGCCACTACTGCACGATGGGGCTGAATTCCAAGGAAGCGAATAACGAAGCGCTGGCGGAACAGGTCATGGACCTGTTGCCGCTGTTCCTGACCAAGGAAGGAGTCGTGGCTGTTGGCGAGATTGGCTACGACGACCAGACGCCGACCGAAGACAAGTTCTTCCGCAAGCAGTTGGAACTGGCAAAAGAAGTCGGCCTGCCGGTGCTGATCCATACTCCCCATCGCAACAAGAAGCAGGGGACCTATCGCAGCATGGATGTGATTGAAGAGCACGGCATCCCTCCGCACATGGTTGTGATCGATCACAACAACGAAGAAACGTATCGCGAAGTTCTGGACCGCGGCTACTGGTGCGCGTTCACGATCTATCCAGGGACCAAGATGGGCAATGAGCGGATGGTCGACATCCTGAAGGTGGCCGGTCCCGAACGAGTGATCGTCGATAGCTCGGCCGACTGGGGGAAGTCCGACGTGCTGGCTGTTCCCAAGACGGCGAAGCTTGCCGCCGAACGGGGGATTCCGCGAGATCAGATCGAATTGGTTTGCTACCGGAACGCGATCGCGGCGTATTCACAAAGTGGACAGTTCACCGAGGCGGATTGGCTGAACCCACCCGCAGTCGATCAGCGCAATTTGTTCGAAGGAAACAGCGTGTTGCGCGGCGGTCAATCGCCACGCATCGATGATGCGAACGAAGCCAACATCATTCGATAGCGATCATTCCCAACCGCGGAGCTCGACCGTCGCAGTCTCGCGAACGCCATCACGTACGTAGTCGACCGGCACTTTGTCGCCGGGTTGGAGCTCGCCGATTTTTTCGACGAGGGTCTCGAAGTCGGGGACCAGATGTTCATTGAACTTGACCAGCACATCGCCCACCTTGAGCCCAGCTCGATCGGCGGCCGATCCCGGCTTCACCGTATGAATCTGCAATTCCATCTGACCACCGAACTGAGAAGACGGCGAGACCCCCAAACAGGCGGGGCCGCGATCCTGAACGACCAATGCTGGCAAAGCGGCTCGCAACTCGGCGATCCCATCCTCGCTGACCTTGCTTCCCTTGATGTGGAAGAGGGCCGGACCACGGATCTCGGATTGGATGCGGAAGTCTTCGATTCGTCGCAAGTACTTCAACCCGTCATCGCCACCTGTCCACTTCTTGTCGATGATGGCATATTCGATTGGCCGAAGACCCTCGTTCTCTTCAGCCCCTTCAACCTTCTCCGTCGGCAAATATTTCAGTTGCCCACCCAATTTGAGGAACATCGCGACCGCTTTTTTGTGGCGAATGGGAGATCCGGCTTCGATCGCCGCTTCGGCTCGCGATGCCACCGTTGGATTTTCACTATGGGCAAGCTCATTAAATGCCAGTTCGATTCTTTCGTTGGTCTCATCGTCGCCCAGGCGGTAGAGCTGACGCAGCAATTCGAAAGCCCGCACGGTCGCTTCCGGAGTTCCCTTTTCGATGACCGAGAGCAACGGATCGACAGCCGCCAGCTTGCGAGCAACCAACTTCTGACCAGCCGCCTCGCGCGTTTTGAAGTCACCTGCCGCGAGATCGTTCATCTCGGCCTGAATCTCCGCCGAAAAAGTGGCGGTCGGCAGCTCATTCGCGTCGGGCTCCTGTCCACAGGCAACCGATGCCAGCAGCGCAAGCAGAAAGACAGGGATTGGCGTTCCATAGGGCATCGGGAGCATCTCCTCACCGGACTTTTACAAAGGCATCGCAATCGTTCGGACGGACCAGCTTCAGCAACCGCCCGACGAGAAAGCATCCCAAAAAACGATCGAAAAGGCTACATGGCTTTCCACAAGTGATCCTTGATTATTCGGCAGACGAATCGCGGTTTCAACGCCTCAACGGATCGAATCCTAACGCATCTCAAGCTTTATCCCGTTTGACCACGGCGATCCCAACTTACAAGAATGTCCTCCCGGCGAATGGCCTCATTGATGCGACCGCGTGCTTCGAGACGAGAGTTCAGCTCATGTATGACCTGCTAATTTCGAATGGACACGTCATCGATCCCGCGAGCAATCTGGACGGTCTGTTCGATGTCGCCGTGAGTCATGGGCGAGTTGCCGCGATGCTGGCACCGCAGTCGCAGTGTGAAGCCAGACAGATCATCGATGTGCAGGGGAAGTATGTTGTTCCCGGGTTGATCGACTTTCATGTGCATGTGTTTCCGGGCGTCAGTCACTTTGGGATCGATGCCGATCCAAGCTGCCTGGCCCGCGGCGTGACATCGGTATTGGATTTTGGTACTGCAGGCGGTCTGATCTTCGATGGCTTTCGCCAGTTCGTGATCGACAAAGTGCAGACGCGCGTGTTCGCGCTGCTGCATATTGCCGGACAGGGCCTGATCAGCAGCCCCGGAACTTTGCCAGGACTCGGTGAACTTCACGACCTTCGTTATTGCAATGTGGAGAATGTCGAACGGGTGGTTGACGCCCATCGCGATGTGATTGTTGGCATCAAGATTCGCTGCACCGCCAACCTGGCGGAGAACGGACGCAATGAAGCTGAGGGACTTGAACTGGCACGACATGCTGCGGACCGGGTCGGCCTGCCATTAGTCGTGCATAGCCCTGATTCATCGCTGTCGATTGAGCATGTTCTCTCACGGATGAAGGCCGGTGATGTCCTGACGCATTGCTTTCATGGCAAAGCTTGCGGTTTGGTTGATGCCGAACTCAAGCTGCTTCCTGCAGCGAAAGAGGCACTTGACCGAGGTGTTCTGCTGGACGTGGGGCACGGCTTCGGCAGCTTCGATTTTCACGTCGCACGAGCGTTGCTGAAGCGGGGGGTTCTACCGCATTTCATCAGCAGCGATATTCATTTCTACAACTGGCACGGACCGGTGTTCGACTTGGTCACGACAATGGACAAGTTTCTCCATCTGGGAATGGAGCTTCCCGAAGTCATCCGTCGAACTACCATTTTGCCGGCGCGGTTCCTGAAACGCGAAACAGACCTCGGAACGCTTCAAGTCGGAGCGCTCGCCGATATCACCGTTCTGGACTTGCAGAAAGGCGAGTTTCCCCTGATCGACGCTGCAGGTCGGACAGAGCTGGGCAAAGTGCGATTGGAACCGACTCATGTCTTTCGATCGGGTCGTCCTGTCGGACTGCTGCCGCGTCCGGAATCGCAACCACAACCGATGACGGTTTAGAGGGACTTCAATACGAACTGCCGACTCTGTTCCAAATGACTCCACACGTTCACGTCGGGAGCGATCTCGAAAAGCCACGGACCATGATGACCATGCGCTGCGAGCGATTCGAGTAATGATGGCCAGGGCAGTTCACCATCGGAAACAACCGGCTGAATGAGTCCGTGCTGGCGTTGTTTGAGATGAATCATCGAGACATCTGCCGGCGTGATAGAATCGACGATCGTGGGAATCCGCTCGGGAGATTCAGTGAGCAATAGATTACAGGGATCAAAACAGCATCGCAGCCGATCTGCGTCAGATCCCAATTGATGGCGCGCGTCAGTCATCACGAACTGAAAGTCATCCCATGACTCATAGGCATGCTCGACGGAAAGGCGACCACCCTCTTCAATCAATCGACTGGCCAGCTTCGCCAGAACATCGATTGCCATTTCGATTGTGCTTGGATCTGGATTGCGCGAACGGGTAGAGGTATCTACGAGCCTCAGATGAGGCGAGTTATTGCCAGCCAGACACTTCGCTGCTTCCAGGCCTGCTGAGATGTGACCGGTGTCAATCTGCGGTTGCCCGCCAAAGAAGGGAATATCGATCGCCAGGTCAAAGTCGATTGTTGGGAACCGTTTGGAAAGGTCGGCTATTCGTCGACGCGATGATTCGGAACAGTGGGCTTCGGCAAAGTCCGATTCGAATTCACCCAGGCATCCCTGCCGCAGTTCGATCGCCAGGAACCCGCGTGCG
>DASYEA010000743.1:0-7195 GCA_036499265.1 Schlesneria sp.
AGATCTGGGCATTTTCCAGCGAGGAAGTGACCAAGCCAGCGGGGTTGTCAGCGGCACTGTTGATCTGCAAGCCGGTCGACAGCTTCTGCAACGAGCTGTTCAAACGAGTCTGGCTCGACATCAGGTTGTTTTGAGCGACCAGCGAATTCATGTTCGTGTTGACTGAAAGCATTCGTGTGTTCCTAGCTGTGTAATTCTCTAACGGTGATGGGTATCTTTCCGGGAGAGGATGCCAGCTTTGGTTGACATCTCGAACGTCCCCTGCCCAATAAGAGATATCGAAGGCATTTGAGGGGACTTGCCGTCGATTTGCGGAAAAATGTGCCGAACGCATATTTTTCCTGAAGATTACGACCATCACCGTCAGCAGACTTTCGCCGACCGGCCCGGTGGACTTTGCGGAAAATGCGATCAACGCGGTGTGGCGTTGCGATTTACGGTCGATAGACTCCACCACCCGACCCGTTTTTTCTTGGGCTGGAAGACCACGAGGGACAGGGCGCCCTCCAAGATGGGGTGTCAGGCAGCCTATGAGACAGCCCTCAGCACTGAGTACTCCGCACTCAGTACTGCGTACTCAATCTTCGCTCCGCCACCAACGCCGCTTCAGCGTTGATGGCGAGTTCCGAAGATGATGCTGGACGATGCCATCTAACCAATAATCCAGCTTGCAACTGCATCGGCGGCAGACTTGGCCTCGCCTCGATAGAGATTTATCTTGTCGACGGCATCGGCCGACTTGTACGCAGCAGTCGTGACTTCAGGGATTGCCGCCTCATCGGCCAACCACAGCGGGCGTGGTGCTGAGAGAGCGAGGATACCTGGCATGTCTCCGTATCGGACTGCGCCAGGTAGCAACATCGGATCGCGAATGTCGGTAATCGTTCCAAAGCGGAAGCCACCGGTTCCCACGGCCACCTTGTCGATGGATGCGCCAGCCTGAAAGGCGGCGGCGGCGGCCAACGCCCCCGACTGCTTGCCGAGTCCGATCAGATGGACCCCCGCGGGCTCATACTTGCTGAATCGGCAAAACGCGATCACGGTCAAGATATCGTGAACGCGTTGCGAAAAGAGCGGATGGTTGTAGCCCACGGTGTACCCGGCGAATTCTCGAGGATTCGGCACGGTACGAGTCTTCTGCAGAGGGTCACCGTCGGCCAGAAATTCACCCTGATAGAGCAGGTCTGGCAGTGCGACGGAAACACCCGCATCAATCAGTTTCTGGATCGCCGGAATTGGCATCCCCTTCTCGGTCAGTAAGGCATCCTTGCCGTCATCGGCGATCCAGATCACGACTTGCTTGTTCCAGTTTTTCGGCAGATAGAAGAGCGTTGGAACCTCTTCACCGGCTGCAGTGAGGCGAATCAACGTGTTGAATCGCATCAAATCTTCGGTGTTCGACTTGAAGGTGTTCACCTGCGTAAAGTCGTCCTTACCAGGCAGCTTGCGGCCGATCATGACATCCCACGCACCGCCAATGATGTGACGGAACTGGCCCAATGAACCGGGATTAGTTGGCGTTAGTGCCGCAAGTTGAGCGTCTTGATCTCGCGCGATCGCACGCAGCACGTGCAGTTCCGTTTCTGGAGTCGCTTCCGGCTTGGGATGATCGGCGTCCCAGACGGTCGCTTCCTCAATTGTCAAAGGGACGAAATCGCGCTCGACGATCGGGCTTTCAATTCCAAGCTGAAGGTGCTGGTTGAAGAACTCATACATCATCGCGCGCGAATGCTGGTTGTAGTTGTGTTCGAACGGGAAGTACTTGCCCGAGACAGAATCCGCCACGCCCAGCAGAGCGTAGTGCTGCTTCAGTTCTGGCAATCCCCTGGTTTCCAGATCTCTCGTCCAATCGTCCGCGGCAGACATCCCGACCGGGCGCGGTGCGAGCAATGCCGCCAATTCGATGTTCCCCGTCCCGACGCGCAGGTATGTCGCGTTCTCGCATGTACATCCCCCCTGCATGTTGGTGGAAACCATCACCGCTGGAAAAAAGGCCGCGGGACGACTGTCGACCGCCCCCAGAATGAACGTCTGCGTGCCCCCACCGCTGGCTCCCGTCACACCGATTCGGCTGGGGTCGACATCGTCCAGGGCACTGATCCAGTCCAAGGCACGGATCGAATTCCATGTCTGCAATCCCAGCGAACTAATGCAACGTAGCTCCGATTGGGCACTATACATGCCCCACCGATCCGCAGAACTCAGTTCAGGCCGTTGCTTCGCGAAGCCATGAATGAGAGCAGAAGTCAGCGGCGCGCTGGAATCAGCCACGCCGAGCATGTCATACAGGAACACGATGCAGCCCATGCGAGCCAGTTGGACGCAGCGTGCTTGCAATGGATGACGGCCCGACTCGAACGCTTCGGCCTGTGTCTTCTGTTCGGTCTCCCATTGCTTATCGGTGTGACGATGAAATCGGCCATTGGCCCAGTGACCGTGTGGGCACAAAATCGCGGGACGCTTCCCCGTTGCTTCACCTTTTGGACGATACAAACTCCCCGTGCAATACAGGCCATCGCCGGTTTGCAGCGCGACACGCTCGATGGTGTACTCTTCTCGTTCGACTTTTCCATGCACCAGCGCATTCAGCGGTTGCTTGGTCGGCATCGGCCACAACCCGTTCGACAGCAGTACCTGTCGCCGAACATATTCCGCTCGCTTATCCCAGTCGGCGATTGATGCAGAAGGCTGCCAGGGGAAATAGCCATTCAAATCTTTCAAATCGCCTAGCCGTCGATCATTCGGAAGGACCACATGGGGATGTCCCGCCTCCACCCGTCGAGGCCTCAACGTGGAGGCCGCCACTGCAGCAGTGGCAATTTGCAGAGCGGTGCGTCGGCTGATCGGCAGGCGGTCGGTCATCGTGTCGGCTCCAGGCAACAAATAGGCAAACGACGGAGCGACCATCATAAGAATCGGCCATCGCCGATGCGAGCAAGGCGCTGACGAAGACGAATCGTCCACAACCTTGACTCTATCGTTGCCAGGGAATATTGCCCATCATGACGACAACGCGCATCAGTCGCGTCGTTCGCGACTCTTCGACAAGGATGCCAGCATGAAGCTCTTCACTTTCATCGCACTGTGCGCGATCGCAGCCTCGATTGCAGACGCGGATGATTCACCAACGGCCTCAAATCAAACCAGGCCAAGCCTGGATGCGAAGAAAGCACAACTGCGAGAGCTGCAAGATGAGATCCTGAAGCTGGGTGGAGAGATTGGTCATCCAACTCGTGTCCGAATCACGTTGCGAGTTGTTGAAATTGATTGTGTGAAGCTCAAACAGTTGAACCTGGCTCATCCCTTCGGACAGGACAAGGACGCCCCACTGACTTCCTTCGGTTTTCCCAAGGCCGACTTCGATGGGGACGACAAATTGCTTCAGGCGCTCAATCCAGTCGTGGAACAGGGTGGTGCCGAAATCCTGTCGAGCGCTTCGATCACAACTTCCGTGGGAGAGCCTGTCACTGTCACCAGCGTTCGCGAACTCCCGTTCCGCAAAGTGATGGAAGATCACATCAATAAGAATTCAAACCAGCAGGACGAAGACATTGCGCACGTGCCCGGCTTTCGGATGGAAGTGCTTCCGGTACCGAAACCTGAGGGAGAGATCGCGTTGAACGTGAAATATCGCGTCAATATTGACCGTCCCAATGCCACAGTCATGCTCGATGGAAGGGTCGTCGCCCCAGTCGATTCGAAGGCGATTCAAACGAGCATCAGACTCAAGCCGGGAAAGGTTGTCGATCTTGGTGGCGGAAAGTCCGCCGCCACGGAGAGGATTGGCGAAGCGGATGGATCAACGAGAGTGGTTCACCGAGAAGTTGAGACGCACTATCTTGTCGTGGCCGAATTGCTGACGCCGTCTCAATCCCCGCCTGATTCCGAATAGCAGTCGCAGTATCAGACTGCGGGCATCTTGACTATGCGGCTTCGCGTCGACTGTCTGCACTGCGACCAGGATTTGGCCCGATCGCGCCGTCGGCTCGACCTTCCCACTGATGCAGGGCGACGCTCTTCAGAACTTCATCGGCGACCATCATGGCCGCCATCCCTTGCTCGCCGTCCACGTGAGGAGCCCGGCCCGTTTTGAGGCACTCCACGAATTCACGCAGTTCGCAGGTCAACGCGTCAGGACCCGAAGCATCAACAGCAACCGTATCGACCTCGACGAATTTGCCGAACACGTCTTTCTTCAGTTGCTCAACGTCAGCACCGGGCTGACGAGCCAAGTCCAGCGGTGACGGACCCATCCTCAATCGATCTGAAGGAGAGTAGTGCTTTACCTCTCGAGTATGCATGTCACAAGTGACGCAACCGCTGGCACACCACGCTTGCAATGATCGGCTGACGGTCGGGCTGATTCGGCTGGCAGTCAGATCCGCGATGCAACCGTTGGCGAATCGCAGACGAGCCTGCACTGTATCCTCGTGTCCACCCATCACGGTGACGCCAAACGCTTCAACACCGGCCAAAGGACTCTGGACCAGTGACAGCACCAGATCGATATCGTGAATCATCAAGTCATGGACGACGCCGATATCCGTCGACCGAAATGTGTACGCGCTCGTTCGCTCGGCTCGAAGATACTTCGGCTCCCGAATACGACTGCTGGCCGCTTGAAAAGCAGGATTGAATCGCTCGATATGCCCAACTTGCAGCAACAGGTCGTTCTGCGCAGCGAGGTCAACCAAAGCTCGAGCCTGAGCCACATTCGCGGCCAACGGCTTTTCGACCAGGACCGGGATCCCCGCGTGCAGAAAAGCGCCAGCGACGTTCAGATGTGCCACCGTCGGAACGACCACAGAAACCGCATCAACGACATCGCGAGAGAGCAATTCCTGATAGTCCGGCAACCACTTCGTGCCGCACTTGGTAGCGATTTCCTGACCTTGAGCCTCGCGGCTGTCGACGACAGCCACCAGTTCAACCTCGGGATGCTCACTCAAAATCCGAGCATGATGTCGACCCAGGGCACCGACCCCAATCACGGCAACTTTTAATCGCGGCATAGTAGCGTTGTATTTCCGTTGTCTCAGTAAATCATCTGCATCATATCAGGCAGCGTGCCGACCCGACTCGGCGACAGGTGCCTGGTTGCGGAACGCTTCGCGGCCGCGACCATTCTTTCCCTTGGCCGACGATTCCACGAAATTCAAGACGGTCAACAATTCGAAGGGCAGAATCCCATCCGTCTCGGTAATGAAGATCGAGCGGACTTCATCCAGCTTCTTGTGTTCGCGATACAGCAACTTGAAGGCGCGTCGAACACAGGCAATCGCTGTGTCTGAAATGCCGCGTCGGCGCATCCCGACAATGTTGATCGTGACAATTTCGGGATTGTCCGCACTGGCAGACAGCATGTACGGAGGAACGTCTTGCACGACGCGACACATGCCACCGACAAAGGATCCGGTTCCCAAAGTCACAAAGTGATGGACTGCCGAATTTCCCGAGACGATCGCATAGTCGTGGACATGAACATGCCCACCCAAGAGTACGCCATTCGTCAGGATCGTGTTATTGAAGACATGGCAGTTGTGAGCGACGTGAGCGTTCGACATCAGGAAATTACTGTTGCCCAGCCGAGTCACGCCGTCTTCCTTGTCGGCACCACGGTTGACCGTGACCCCTTCGCGAAAAAGATTGTCGTCACCGATTTCAACGCGTGTCGGACCACCCTGGTAACAGAAGTCTTGTGGTTCGCCGCCAATGACGGCGCCGGGGAAGAAGCGATTTCGCTCACCGATCGTCGTGTGGCCGGTGATGACGACGTTGCTATGCAGCACACAGCCATCGCCCAGTTCGACATGGGGACCGACGAAGCAGAAGGGACCTATTTCCACGTCACTCCCCAGTTGTGCTTTGGGATCAACATGGGCGAGTGGCGAAATGAGGCGTGACATGACGTCAAATTCCAATGATGTAGTAGTTGATTCAATTAAGCCGGTTGTCGTAATCGATGCAGTGGATTATGTGCTTCAGCCACCGACCGGCAGATGGCATGGTTAGTGTTGTGGCCCGACCGATAAGCACGGAAGTGACCGTGGATGTCGCAGCCCAGTAGAGCGAAGTCCCCGATGCAGTCCAGGATCTTGTGTCGCACGCACTCGTCGGATGCCCGCAGTTCGTTGCCGACGACACCATTCGGCCCGAAGACCAACAGATCGGCGGGCGTGACCCGAGATCCGTATCCCTGCGACTTGAGCGCGGCGATTTCCGTTTCGAGGACGAACGTCCTGGCAAACGCCAACGACGTGACGAACGCTTCGGGCGAAAATTCGAATGTCAGCAGTTGAGGCTTGATCGGTGAACGAGGACCGTAGTCCAGTTCGTAGCTGATCACGAGAGTCCGGCGAAAGATGTGACCCGCAGAGATTTCGCTGCGCTCATCATCGCCGCGAGCTAAGCAAGCCTCATGCACGACCAGGACATCTCGAAAAGCCGATTGCTCGATGATTCCTGCATGCAGCAATGTCTGTACGAATCCCAAGCTGGACCCATCGGCGCCCGGACATTCGGTGGCATTGACCTGGACCAGGCAGTTATCGATTTGCAGGCCGGCCATGGCGGCCATCACGTGTTCGATGAGTTCCACGGTCGCGGCGCCATTCGAGATGGCCGTTCGTCGCTGACGAGGAACAACGTAGTTCAGAGTTGCCGGAATCGGTTCGGTTCCCGGCAGATCGACTCGCTGAAAGCGGAGTCCGGTATTTTCGGCGGCGGGCAGGAAGCGGAGTGTCACGTCGGCACCGGTCAGAAAACCGAAGCCATGAAACTCGGCCGGACGCGCGATGGTTCTTTGACGTCGCGGTTGCAAGGGCCCCTCCCCTGTGTCGCCAGAAGACAATTGTTTCACGCGAAACAACAGCGGAATATGCAGCCGACCCCGGTCAGAGAACCGGGGTCGGTGAGTAGAGATTCAACCGACCAGCTTGAACTAGTTCTTGCTGGGTGCAGTGCGTGGTGCGGGCTTGGTCGCCGTTGGGGTGGTTGGCGTGTAGCGACGGTTCAGGTAATCCAACACCGAGACGGTGATATCGTCTTCACCACGATGATAGACAACCTGACGGTTCATGCCTTGCAGCAGGTTCTGTGGATTTTCAGTGTCCAGATCTTCGCGGTTGAAGCGAATGACCAGGGTGTACTTGTAGAAGTCAGCGTACTTCTTGACGGCTTCCGAAGTTTCGTTGTA
>DASYEA010000744.1:0-5949 GCA_036499265.1 Schlesneria sp.
TTGGACTTGGCTCCAGCGGCGAGTGTCATTCCGGGTGTTGCTGCCAGCAACCCCAGCGTTAACACCCACTTCCCGTACTTACGCATGGAATGGTTCTCCTTCGATTCCTCGCTGACCGTCTTCGAATCTGCTGGGACGGGCTCATCCGGCGATAAGACATTCGAGAATGGCATCGAATGGACTTCATCGTAAATCCGGACGACGAATCAGCTGTTTGGTGGACCACATGGTCCGGCCAGAATTGCCGCGGAGTCGGAACTCATGCTCCGCTGACCCCGGCGCGCTGATTCACCGTTCCATCTATTCATCGGTCGGGAAAGTCCGGATACACAAACTATTCTGGTTGTTTCGAGAAAATGAGTTCTAACGACGGGGCCGGTTGAATCGAGTTTCAGCGAATTTCGGACGGTTGCACTCACCTCTCTCGGTGACGATCCACGCGACAGGATATTTGGTCGACGAGCTGTAATTTGCGTTGTGGTAATGTGTTGCGACAAATATTGGGACGGGACCAAGCCGCAGGCGGGTCGATGGGGAGGCACTGTCGAGGATGAATTACTCCCAAATTCCGCAGACTGCCAACTCGATTTGGCCGTGGAATGCTTCGGCGCTGGTTATCAGGTGCTGGTCGCAGTATACTCCCGACCCCGATTTACGTGCTGGTCGCGGATCGGTAACGGAAAAGCTGCTCGGGATTTAAAGAGACTCAGGAACGGCGATGGCTCGTAAAACACCAAGTCGATTGGAATTGCGAAAGCAAGTCGAAGCGGTTGATGCCGCAGGCGGCGAAAAGGGCGGCGAAGAAAAGAAGACTCGCGCTAAGTCGACGAAGGCGGCTGCCCCTCGCGCAAAACGCACCAAAGAAAAGGTGCAGGCGCGCAAGCGACTGGTTTGGGTCGTCTACAGCGGCAGTATGAAAGAAGAAGGGCGCTTCGCCTACGACCAGCTTGATGCCGCTCACGAAAAGATCGAGCAGCTGAAGCTGAAGTCCAAGAAGCTGTACTTCATTCAGCCTGTCAAAGAGATCCTCGGCGAAGGTGGTGTGGTCATCGCCAAGTCGGCCGTGATCGATCTGGATGACGAACCGGTCAAGCCAAAGAAGAAGCCAGCCCGCTCGGAAGATGATGAAGAAGAGGAAGAAGACGATACGGACGATGACGACGATGAGTGATTCGTCTCGTGATTGACCATTAAGATAGAGAGCCCCAATTTGGATCATCAGATTGGGGCTTTCGGCTTTCGAGAGGGATCCGTGGCCAGCCAATCTGCGATCGCAGAATCCATTAGTAACTGGCAGGCATGAAAAATCAGTATCGGAAAGGTGATGAACGGCAGGCTGCGTCCGTGAGTGATTGCGGGCATTGCGGCCACCAATAATCCCACGGGAAGCGTTTTCTGACTTCCCGCAAACAGGGTCGCGACCCGATCATCGCGAGTGATTCCCGAAAGTCGGCCTCCTACATGGGCCACTAACATTGCCGCACTGTGAACCCCCATACAGGCCATCACGAGTGCTACGAATTCGAATCCCGCTGGCCAGACATCCTGCTCCTGCAGTCGGCCACCGGCATCGATTGCCGCTTTGAAGACGACCAGCAACACCAGGCACTGCGCGAGAATACCGATCTGAAAACGGCACACCTTTGCCATCGGTCCGATCAGCGGCGCGAAGCGTGCGGCCTGACCAATGATCGTTGGCAGCAAGACGGTGATGGCCAGATTGCCAATGACCGGCCAGGGATCGATATCCGCTTCCATCGAGATCGTCCATTTCAGCCACAGCGGCGTCAGAAAGACTGAGACGAGATTGGTGACCAGCGTGATCAGTAGCGAGATCGCGTCGTTGCCCTTGGCCTGTCTCGTCGAGACCGAGGCTGTGGCGAGAGTGCAGGGGACGACCGCTGCAATCATCAACCCCAGGGCAAAGTCAGGCAATGAGAACCACAGCGCGACAGGCCATGCCATCAGTGGCAACAGGCCGATGTTGACGATCGTACCCCAGAATACGGGAAATGGAGTTCGAAACGCATCTCGCAGGCGACTGCTATCTAAGCTGAATGCCATCAGAAACAAAATGGCGATCGTCGTAGGGCCAGGCTGAATTCGACTCGAGATCGCTTGTCGCCACTCAGTCCCCGCTAGGAATCCATACCCCATGCCACCGGGAAGCACGATCAATAGTGTCAGCAGAAACCACGACTGAACAATCCATCGCATGAAAGAGGCCTGACCGTTGCTCGCGCCAAGTATCGACATTACGCCTTCACCGAACCCAGTTCGGTGGTACCGGTATATTGGCTGCGAATCGAATCGATCTTCATTAAGAATGCATCCAGTCGATTTCGCTCTTCGTTGAACTGTCGACAGTCATGCTCGATCTCGGGGAACAAGCCCGCCCCCATTTTGGCCGCGGCCAATTCACTGGCGAGTTCCCGGACTCGACGCGTCAGGCCGCTACGAAGTCGAGCCGTGAACATCATCACAAGCAGGGCAGACCACAGCACCAGGAACAGCGCAGCCGGAATGTAGAAGTTCGCTTCCAGATGCGGCATGCCCAGCCAGAAGGTGTCGTAAAAGAAATTGCGTCCAACTCGGTAAAGCAAAAACGCGGGCAAGCAGGCGAACAGGATTTCGAAACGAAACCGTGTGAACCAGTGCGAGTGCCGACGCGCTGTCTCCAGAATCAAATCGTCGATCCGACGAGCGGCATCGGTGATGAATTCGTCCTGCACACCGGCCGCTGCTTGTCGTAGTCGATCGAAAGATTGATCCACCAGCATCGAACGCAGCAGGCGTGCCGTATGAACATGCCCCGCGATCACCAATTGAGCTTCGCGAAGATCCGCGTCACTCAGGCTGAGCGTCGCGACATCCTCTAACCGCCGATCGGCTTCACTCGATTTGGATCGCGAGGCGAGCCAGCGCGAACCGTGGAACGCGCCGACCAATGCCATCTGCGCTGTCGACTTCGCTCGCATCAGGGTGTAGGACGCCAGCAGCGCGGCCTGGCTATGCCAGAGTCGCAGCACCGATGCGAAGGGACTGTAGCCCCACAACTGAGTGACCTGACCAAGTAGTCGTTGTTCCCACAAGCCGCGACTGACCAGCAATTCGTCCTGCAGTCGAGCGGCCATGCGCTCGGTGGCGTGCTTGCGTTGATAGACCAGCGCCTGCTCCAACTGTTCGACGGCCGCAGCATTTCCGGCGATCGTATCGCGAGCCCGTTCGACCACTGCGTGAACCAGTCCCAGCAGATTGGCTCGCCGAATGCGGACGCGTTGTGCGGCCGAGAGCTCTCGGAACAGCAGGTCGATCAATCGACCGAATTCACCCGTCGGCCGGACTCCAGACCGCTGCTCTTGAATGGCTTGTTTGGAATCGACGAAGAATAAGTCGTTGACGGAGTACTTCGCGCTGAGTTGCTTGCGCCAGTCATCGCGAATGTCTTCGTCGAGATCGGCGTGAGTCTGAACGAACACCAACCGGCAGCCGCTGGCGGCTTGCAGCAGTTCATCGCTGACTTTGGCCGAGCGATATTTCTGCTGGGTGCTCACGTAAAGTAGCACGTCACAATAGGGGAGCAAGCGATGCAATCTGGCGAGGTTACTTTCGGCCGTTTCGCCCTCAGTGGTGTCAGGGTCGGGGCAGTCGATCAGCACGATGTCGCGTAGCAGCGGGACATCGCGAGTGACGACTTTCAGGTCGGCCAGCGGCAAGTCATAAGCTGACAGGTCCGTCTGCGGATGTGCCAGCACGATCGGGTTGGTCGTTGTCGGACGCTGTCGACCCGCCATGGTGACTTCTTCACCGATCAAGGCGTTCACCAGCGAACTCTTGCCGACTCCTGTGCCGCCAAAGGTGGCGACGACCAGCGGGGCTTCGACTCGAGCGCGCAGCGGTTCGATCCGTTGCAGCAGTCGCTTCAGCAGTGACTTGCCGTGACTGACAGTCTCCCAAGGGGAGGGGTCTGCAGACCACGTCGATAACTGCGTGACCAGTTCGTCGATATGCGCCAGCAATTCGAGTTGAGCCAATTCTGTCGTCATGACTCGATCTCTCCCATGCGGCGCGTCAGATCCCGTAACAATCCTGCCACTTCTTGGAAGGAGGGTGAATCGGCGACAGTGGCTCCCGCTTCCAATTCAGACAGCAGCCCCCCGAGCAGCAGTTGCTTCAACCGATCCAGAAGCCAGACTTCGCGGCGTTGAGTGAACTTGCCTTGCATCCGCAGCAGCGACGCTTTGGCCTGTCCCAACATTCCCGTCGCGGCATCAACAGCCGCTTCACCGGCGACCGTGGTGGCGGCGACAGCGGAGGCATCGACCGCCATATGCGTCAGCGTGTGAGTGGCTGCGTTTACCAGAAAGTGCTCCGCCCCCACGCCGCCGCTGAGAGCGAATCCCACTGTGAAGACCGGGCGGAATACGGCTGTCGCTCCGTCGACTCTTCTCAGCAGATCGAACAGTGGTTGACGCTCGGTCCGCAGCCACTCCATCTCGGTGCTGACGAGTTCGTGGATCAGCGCATCGAAGTCGAACTGGTCATGCTCTTGCTGCAGGCGACTTAGTAGTGCTTCACACGATGTGCCGGAGAGCAAGTGATTCAATCGCGCCGTGAGCAGCAGATTGTTGAGTGTCGTGATGATGTGCAACTGCTCGTACAGTTGCTGCAGCACTCGTACGATGGCCGCCCATTCCTGCTGGCGATAGGCGCTGATCGGCTCGACAGTGGTGTGGCCCAAGCGTGTTCGGACTGCCTGCCAGCCCGTTCGTACGGCGCCGCCAATGCGTCCGTAGAACCCGTGAATGCCGGCTGTCCAGGCCTCACGATGGTTTCGCCACCACGCCCACATGTCGTTGATGATCAGCGAATTCGGCGGTGTCGGCCAGTCGGCGTTCTGGACCATGCTGCGACGCAGGAAGACTCCGGCCGCATCGCGAAACTGCTGGCCTTGTGAACGGATCTGCTCAAGGTAGCGAGGGGCTCCGTTCTGATCATCGAGCACGTATTGAAGCGACCCACGCAGGGTTCGCAGTTTGATCTCGGCGAATCGCAGTCGCGAGAGGACTTCTGAAAGCGAACCGCGTTGAGTCAACTGCGGGCCAGTCGTCCCTTGCCATTCGCGTTCTTCGAACTCGAGAGCGATGGCCTCGGCTGCTTTGCGATTGTTCGGGGCGAGGTAGACGTATTCGGGCTTCAAGCCCGTTTCGCTGCAGAAGGTGTTCAGCCAGACCGGCCAATATTCCTCGTCGTCGGGGAGTTCGACTTGATTGAAGACGATGATCGCGGCCTTGTCTTCGGTGGCGGCTTTGCGAAAGAATTGCTTGACCGCGGCATCGTTGTACTTTTGCTGTGTCAGCACGGCGACCAGCACATCGGCCGCCTGACGAACGGCGTCGGCTCGTTGCCAATTGATCGGGGCGTCGCTATCGACATCGGGCGTGTCGAGGATCACGAGGTTGTCGGGGACTTGATCGTGCGACCGCCAGAACAAGCAGTTCTCAGGGATGCTCTGTAGTGCTTCTTCGCCACCGGCCCAGGGACGCAGTTCAAACGAAGGGAACAGCGTCTGCAGATTGTGGGTCTCGGTGAACTGTTCGGGGACCAGGCAAACGGGGTGTTTGGTGCCGGAGGCTAAAGGGCTGCTGGCGCTCGCTCGAAAACCAGCGATGTGATTGAACACGACACTCTTGCCGATATTCGTGCCGCCCACGACCGCCACAATCAGATACGCGCCGTCTTGAAGTTGCGGGAGCAGTTTTCGCTGCAGCAGATCGAACCATTCACGACCTGCGAGTGCTGGCAGTTGAAGGGCGACTGCTGCGCTCTCCAGTTTCGTCAAGGAGCCTGCCAGCTTTTGAACCAGTCCGCCGAGTTCCTTCAGCGCACCAGTCTGGGGGGTGATTTGCGTCGGCATTGCATCAGGAAGACCATCAGCCACGAGTGATT
>DASYEA010000745.1:0-3165 GCA_036499265.1 Schlesneria sp.
GACGACGCGCCGTAGCCAATCCCATAGATCGGAACCTGCTCATCCGCCAGCTTGCGGGCTGCCGTCAGCGGATCGATGTCGGAAGGCGGCACGGCACGCTGAGCACCGTCGCTGAAGACGAGCACCCCAATCGTTCGATGACCGCGAGTCTCGCGCAGGAGATCTTCGAGGACACGACCAAACGCAGTTTGATCTCCATTCCCTTCTTTGAGCGCCGGATCGAAGGGGGCCAGTTCGCGAGCAAAATCAAACAAGCGAACATCAAACTTCTTGGACCAAGACTTCCACTTTGCTTGATGCTTTTCAATGTCTTCGCGAATCGCCTTGAACCGCGTCCCTTTACTCGGCATATCCTCGGTATTCATGCTGCGACTGACATCGGCCAGGACGAGCATCTGCACCTTCGATTCATCGAGTTCCGATTTCTGGATCGCCGGCCGCAGCATCGAAAAGATCAACACGACCACCGTTGTCAGCCGCAGTCCAAGCAGGATCCGCGACATTGCCAACGGTTGAGCCGCAAGTTGCACCCGATACGTCATCACCACCAGAACCACAAGCCCGACACTCGTCAGGATGACGATCGGCCACGGCCAGATGGGTTCGACAGTGAGGGGCATGTGAGCGGCGTTGGAAGGTGAAGTTGAGCGTTAGTGGGCGAAACAAGTTCGCAGTTCAGGATTCATCTGTGCGATAGAACCAGGTCGCCGTGAATTGCTCGAGCGCAAAGACCGCCACCAGGAACGCGACGACCATACCATACATCTCCTGCCCCAGTCGACCAGTCAGAGCATCGCGTTCTAGTCCTTCGGGATCATGAGCAACGCTATAGCGTTTTTCTCCGAGCATTTTATCGAGATCCGCATTCTCCAGTCGGGTGAGGTCACTTTCCGATGCCGGAAGATTCACGCTAAAACCAACATGATAATCGACGGTCTGATCAGCGGAGTCTACCGCATAGGAACCGGTCGATGTCGCGTCACGCACGGAAATGAATCGAGAATCCGCTGGCACATCGATCACACGCTGCTTGAAGTCCGGCATCCGCAGAATGACCTTTGACACTTTCTGCTTGCGACTCAGGGGGAGAGAAACTTCGTCGCCTACCTGATAGTTGAAGATCGCCGAGGCCTGTGACGCCAAGTATTGAGTGAATTGATCGACGAGGACGACATATAGTTCTGGCGATAGGAAATCATTCCAGGGCTTGGCATCCACGCTAGTGGTCAGCATCAGCACTCGCCCCTGACCGATGCGGCGTTCCAGCAACGCCGGCGTCGCGGCGATGTCGTCCTCGGCGTTGCCGATATAGCGAGAAATCACGACCGAATCCTGCCCCGGTTCCACTTTCCAATAGCGGCGAACCTCGGCCAACCCAAGTTCCGTCAAGGCACCGAGATCGTCCAGTCGTTTGAGCAGCGTGTGCTGTGATTTTCGAAGATCCAACATATGCGGCAGCAAATGTTTCGACGAAGCGACCGGCTTCCCTGGTAACACGGCCAATGCGGCTTCCGACTGGTAGCGCACCGGATTAATCCGCTCTTTATTCGGCAATTCGGCGAGCACCGACGAACTCGCTCCTAAAAAGACGGCGAGACCTCCACCGCGATCAACGAATGATTGCAGCTTATTCCACATGGCATCCGTTGGCTGGCTGGCGTTGATTAGACAGACCACGTCGACATCATCGAGGTTTCGATCGGCCAGATCATCCGGCTTCGCATTCTCCGTTTGAAACGCCGACACCCCGGCATCGGTCAAGTTCTTGAGTGCCAGCGTCCAGTAGTTCGAAATTGCAGGCAGTTCGGCAACCACCAGGACTTTCAGAGACGGAATCGTCTGGACCGTGAAATGCACGATATCGTCGGCACTCAACGGATCAGCACCTGACAACCGCAGTTCACCGTGGGTGAACGATTGCTCGGGAAGTTCCACGGGGTAGAAAGAGACTCGTGTTTCTCTTCCCGATTCCAGCTTGACGCTTTCGGTTCCCTGACGAGTCGGCGGTCCATCGCCTGCTTTCAGGTAGAGTTCCACTGTTTGCTCTGGACTGATTGAGCCGACCGCAGAGACGACGGCGTCCACACGAACGGCCGTGTGGGCCGGGACGGCTTCTCGCGACAGTTTGACTTCTGTCAGCGCGGCATTGACCGGCGTTTGCTCGCCAACATCGATCAGATAAATTCCAGCCCATCGCAAGCGCGCCAACTCCTCTCTCAGCCGCTCTTCATCTCGCCATGCGGACTTTGTCAGGTCGGTGAAGAGATAAATCTCGCGAACAAATCGGTCCTGCCGCTGGTCCGCCGGGACCGACGATTGTTCGTTCGAGACTCGCTGGCGATCATCCTCCTGAAGCTGCAAAAGCGCGTTCAATCGATCATTCAGCGGCGCACTCACCGCCTTGATCTCTAAGGCGTCGATTCGGCTTTGGGCTGCGAACAAATCGGTCGAGAATGCTACGGGGGTTCCATCGCCGCTCGCCGCCACGGCAATCTTGCTGCCGGACGGAAGGTGCGTCACGTGTGCCTTGGCCACATCCAGCGCCGAGCGCAGACGGGTCTTGTTCGCCTGCTTGTAGGACATGCTGACGCTGGTGTCGAACAAAAAAACGGCCGCGACGGGAACGTTCTCGGCAACGCGAGGCGCAGGATTCTTGAGGTCGGCTGTCACGCGGTTGGCATACGGCCAAGCCACACAGGCAAGCGCCAGTAACGCGGCCGCTGCCCCCAATGCTCCGCGAAGCACCGAGCGTCTGGTCAACAACACCGAGCGGGCCAGCGACTGCCGTTTCCACCACTGCATCAAGCCGAAGTAGGCCCCGATCGCCATGGCTGCGATCGCGATTAACGTCAACCATTCGCGAACATTCAACGAATAGTTCGCTGCCGGCAGCGAAGGCCGACAGATTGCGAGCACGATCAGCGCGATGATGCCGACACGAAGTAACAGCAGCCAGAAATGGCGTAATTTGATGCGGCGAACATTTTGCCGTCGCCGTTGTTGGATCAATCGCAACGCGGGAAAAATCAGCCGCTTCGGTTTCGATCTGAGAAACAGATGTAGCGCCACCGGGATTAGCGCGAGCGCCAGACCAGCCAGTAGTGCAGGGTTCAGGAACGACATAGTGCAAAATGGTGCGTTATTCAGTGATGAACGGACGGGATT
>DASYEA010000746.1:0-3204 GCA_036499265.1 Schlesneria sp.
CGCCGTCAGCTTGATCGCCATCATCGTTTGGTCGCGGATTGAGAACACCACTTCGGATTGGACTCAGTGGTTGCCCGGGCATCTGGTGCGGTTCGTGGTCGCCATGGGATTGGTCGGCGGGGTGATACGCTTGCGCGCCAAGTTGTTATCTGCTCAACATTTTGCTCGAGTCGATAGCTTGACGGGACTTCCGAACCGGCAGGCATTGATTGAGGCGATCGAGGCAGAGTTGAGCCGTGCCAAGCGATTCGCACGTTCGTTCTCCATCGCCCTGATGGATTGCGACGGGTTCAAACAGATCAATGATTTACGCGGCCATCTGACGGGTGATGACGTGCTGCGCCGATTTGGACAGGTATTGCAGCGACAGACGCGCCGCTTCGATTGCGCTGGACGCTGGGGCGGGGACGAATTCCTGATCGTGTTGCCCGAGATCGATCAAGATGATGCAAAGTTGTTTGCTGAACGCTTGCGCGCCGCATTGCGTCATGAAATCGAACGCGACTACCCGTCGCTCACGTGCAGCTTGGGAATTGTCACTTTTCCCGGCGCGGCGGTTGGTTGGGAAGACTGCGTTCGCCAAGCCGACGAAGCCATGTACACAGCAAAACGGCAGGGTCGTGATCAAACGCGATTTGAACTGGCCGAAGCGACTTCGTAGCTCGGCAAGCCTCAGATTCGGCAACCGATCGTCAGCAAGACATTGGCCCACAGTGCCTGATCCGCCGTCTGAATCGTCAAGACGTGATCTCGAGAAGCGACAGCTTCGTAAAAATCCCACTTACTGATCGGCTTCATGTCCAGCTTCATGCCGGCAGCAGAAATGACCTTGCGATAGTCGGCCCAGACCGGCGGATCACCCTGCTGTGCATACGGATCATCTGCGGGGATCCCCATCGTGTTCACTTCATCGACAGGAATCGCCGTGAGCAGCGTCTGAAGTACTTGAGAGACTGTGACGAGCCCCGGCGCGAGGTTCAAGCTGATCAAAGTCGCATTGGGGCCGAGCGTCGTTGATGCGGGATAGTTTCCATCTGCGATCAAGACCTTGGCATGATGTCCCGCCCGGCCCAGAATCGCCGAGATTTCAGGATGAAGAAGTTGATGTTTCAGCATGAATCAAATCCAAGGTGAAAGAATGCCAAAGTGGCGATCGCGATGTCTTGCTAGCCGAGCAGTTCGCGATACTTCGAAATCGTCTGCATGGCTGCTGCAGTGGCATCCGGCCAGGAAAGCGCCTCAGCGGATAGGTAGTCTCGATACCCGATGGTGTGCAAGGCCTTGATGATGGGGGCGTAGTCCATATGACCGCAACCGGCAGGTCGACGGTTCGAATCGACAAAGTGAACATGGCCGATCCAGCGCCCGCCATCAATCAAGCCGGCCGCAATATCTTCCTCTTCGATGTTCATGTGAAACAGATCTGCCAACAGGCGGATGTTGTCTGTTTCCAGCGATTCCAGAAGCTCGACCCCTGCCGCTTCCGTATTGATCAGGTTCGTCTCATAACGGTTAAGTGGCTCATAGATCAGAGGAACATTGTATTGACGGGCGTGCCCACCCAGAATCGTCAGTGCGGCCTTCAGCCAGTCGAAGGCTTGCGTCCTGGAGACCCCGTCACCCCAGCGGCCCTGCATCGACCCGATGATGGCCGGAGCCCGATGAGCGCCGCCGAAATCGATCATCGATTTCACAAAGTCGATCGCTCGTTCCCGGATACCGGGATCCGGACTGGTCAGCGTCAACTTGTGTTTCACCCACCCGGCCCCGGTGCCAACGGCCGCCAGTGCTAACCGATGTCCCTGCAGTAGTCCTGACAGTTGCTCACGCGAAACGGCGTCCGGTCCCGGTGCGAATAACTCGATCGCATCGTATCCCATTTCCGCGGCCTGGCGGCAGGCATTCGGCAAGTCGTCCCAAAATACGAACGGGCCACCTTTTGCTTCGGCGACCAGGCTGACAGTCACAGCGGATTTCATCAGCAACTTTCTGTGGTAACACTTATGCAGAAGCAATTAGTACCGGACGATCGAGGGATGCTGAAGTCTATTGGGGGACTTCCACGATTGCCTTGATGACACCGGTCTCAGGCTTCGTGTAGCTGGGGAATTGGCCGATCAGGTCATCAAATCCGGTTCGGTGTGTGATCCAGGGCTTGGTGTCGATCGTGCCGGATTCGATCAACTGAATGATGCGATCGAAGTCTTCGGGCATGGCATTGCGACTAGCCAGCAGGGTCATCTCGCGCCGGTGCATCAATGGATGCGGGAAGCTGACGTTGTCGGTGGTGATCCCGACATAAACCAGCTTACCCGTGTGGCCCACATAGTTCAGCGCATTCGACATCGACTTCGCGTTCCCCGTTGCGTCGATCACGATGGTGGGCAAATGTCCATCGGTCATATCGCGCAGTGTCTTTTCCTCCTGGCCGTCTCCCGCCTTCAGCGTCTGTTTGACGCCCATCTTTTCGCGGCAGAAGTCCAACCGACTGGCAACCATATCCATCACAATCAGGTTGGCACCAGTCAGCTTGACGAACTCAATGACGCTGAGTCCGATCGGGCCCGCCCCGATCACCAGCACATTTTCATTTGGTTGAGGCGCACAGCGAGCGACCGCGTGGCAACCGATCGCTAGTGTTTCGACCAAGGCCAGTTGCTCCATGGCCAGCTTCTTCGAAACGTGCAGTTTGCGAGCTGGCAGCTTGAACAACGGCCGCATACCACCGTCTGTATGTACGCCCAAAACCTGCAATTCTTCACAGCAATTGGTACGTCCACGGCGGCTGGCGAAACTGGCGGGATTATTGATGTAGGGCTCGACCGAACACTTGTCGCCGACTTTGACATTCGTCACGCCTGAACCAACAGCGACCACTTCGACACCCAATTCATGACCGGGAATGCGCGGATATGAATAGAAGGGCATCTTTCCCAGGTAGCCGCTGATGTCGGTCCCACAAATTCCGACGCGATGCACACGGACCAAGGCTTCATCAGGGCCGGGCTCAGTCGGCTCGGGAATATCGATCTGACGAAATTGCTGTGGTTCAAGAAGTTGGATAGCGCGCATGAAGAGGCTCGTCGCAAGGTGATTGCCGCTTCGACCGCACAATTGCGTTCGATGTGCGAGAGAATATCGCCTGTCGAAATGAACGGAAAGAGTGATGTGGCCCGTCACGCCGAAGACAGGTAAATCAACGCA
>DASYEA010000747.1:0-1705 GCA_036499265.1 Schlesneria sp.
TTCGCCAGCTGGTTATGAACATCTTTGATCGGATTGGTCACGTCGTAGCGCAGCCCAAAGTTTAACGTGAGGCGCTGCGTTGCTCGAAACGAGTCCTGCGCGAAAAATCCAAAGCCCGACTGGCTAACCTTGCGGGCGGTATCGCCATAGAGGAATCGCCAGGTGTCGGGAACGCCGGCAATGAAATCCGTCAGATCGTCGAAGTAGATGCGGCCGCGTCCGTAAACGGCGCGCAGATAGTTCACATCGCCTCGACGGTAGGAGCCACCGAACTGGATCGAGTGGCGTCCGTGCGTATACGACGCACTGTCGGAAAAACTATAAGTCGCGCTGGGCGTTGTGAAAAGCGGCCAGCTCGAGTTTCCGCCCATGTAATTGAACTCATCCGACCCGGGATTGATGCGCGGGAAGCCGAACAGCCGCGGATCGGTCACACCCGTGTTCAAGCCATACGTCGTTGGGTCGACATTGTGGTCGACGGGGTAGATCGCTTCATTGAAGCGGTTGTAGCTAAAGCGGGCAACATTGACCCAGTTCGAGTTGGGAGTGGTCGTCCAATCGGCGCCGAAGACCTGGGTAATCGGCTTTGTGGTCGAAAGCCATTCCGGCCGCAGAGGCACGGTGTCCTCTTCAATCTGATTGGAATTACCGTAGATGAAGCGCGCACTCAGGCTGTTGTGCTGGTTCAAAACATAGTCGGTCTTCGCGACCAGATTGTCGCCGCGGTTCACGTTGTTGAAATCAAAGTTGATGGCCGCAGGATCGCTCGTTCCTTTCAACGTAAGCCCGGGATTCGGCAGAAACAGTTGCGCCAGCTTCAGGCTCAGCGCGTTCGGAGTGCAGTTCGCCACTCCCTGGTCGGCCTCGCAGTAGGCGACGTTGTTGGGATCGTTGAAGTAATCGATGGCATCGGGAAGGCTGTACGTCGCAGAGTTCGGACTTCCGTCAGAATTGGCGATGCCGCCCAAAGCTGAGGCGAGCGAAACCGTCGCCGGACTGTCGGTGACTCCCGGATTGCCGACTTTGTCCCGAATCCCTTCATAGTTGACGAAGTAAAACCATTTGTCTTTCTTGATCGGCCCGCCGATCGACACGCCGAACTGGTGCAGGATCAGCGCCGAGATTGGGTCGGGGCCAGGATTGAAATAATTTCTCGCGTCCACGGCGTTGTTACGCGTGAAGTAGTAGGCGGACCCGTGAATGTCGTTGGTCCCGGACTTGATGCCCATGTTCACGACCACACCGGGCTTCACGCCGTAATCGGCGCCAGGGCCTTCCTGCGTGTTGAATTCCTGAATGGCATCGAGCGGCAGAAAACTGGCAGGAGTGCCGGAAATGCCGGCATCGTTGACCACGGTTTCGCCGTAGTATGCGTCATTATCGTCCGCACCGTCGATGAAGAAATTATTGTCGTCCGTGCGGTTGCCGTTCGACGTAACCGAATGAAATCCTCCGCCCGGCGTTCTCTGCACGCCAGGATGCAGCGGCAGCAGATTCTGGAAATCGCGGCCTTGCAGCGGTAGTTCGTTGATCGCCTTGTTCGACAGAACGCCCTCGAGCGTCGAATCGGCGGTATCGGCCAGAGCGCCTTCGGTCGTGACCTCGACTTTCTCGCTGAGCGCCCCGGGTTGCAATTTGAGATCGACCCGAACGTCGCGCGAAACCTCCAGCAACACTGGCTTGCTCACTGCCTGCTTAAAGCCCG
>DASYEA010000748.1:0-6320 GCA_036499265.1 Schlesneria sp.
ATCGTTCAGCTTGATCGCCGCCCTCACTAACTTCTTGATCAGGGTCGCAGTGATCTGATCGCCTTCAACAAGCACGATATTCGCCATTTCGTACTTCCCGCCAGGCTTCAACCGCTCATCAAGCTCCTGCAACCGCTTGCCACGCCAAAAGCCAAATAACACACGACTCTCTCCCGCCCGAATCAACAGCACCGGACCATTGGAAAAATAGACCAGGTGCCCCCACTTGATCTGCTCCTCAAGTTTTCCGGCCGCGAGCGTATGACGTCGTAGGCTCTCAACAAGAGTCTTCTGCCAGCCCATGAGGGCGGCCACGTAGGCATCGGGTGATTCAGCGGGAACCGACTTCTTCATCAATGCCTCCTCACTTGAAGGTCACTTGCAAGCGGAGCACATGCTAGCTGGTTTCGCAATCACTCCAGTTCCGCAGTGGGCGCACTGTGCGATATTAAGCTCAGCCATTACGAACCTGCTTGCAACATAAACCCGGTCACGGATCTGATCGTTTTCAGGTCCAAAGGACCGGCAGTTCACTTAGCCAGGGTCGAAGGCCCTGGAACCGACCACCCTTCTAATTTCCGAAGGCCTGAAGGGCCGGCAGTTCAATCTCCCATCGCGATAATCTCGTCAACCATTGCCGCATAATCGCGCGTATGTGGATACTTTCGCCGGAAAGCTCCGACGAAAGAATTGCGAAAAAATGACAAGCTGAAGTCATCTCGCCAGATGCCAATTGGCAAGTTGTGAAACGCATCCGCCAAGTCCCCAGCCTGCTCCGATTTGCCAGCCCATCCGAGCATGCGCAATTCTGACAACGCCTCACTCATCATCTCACATAGCTTTTGTCGCTGAGCGTTCGTCAAAAATTTGCCGTCGGAGTTCATAGTGGCCTCGAATGAAAACGGCTGAAACACTCAATTTGGTGACACAGATGCATGATAAGCCTCCAACGTCGCCAACAGTTCCACCTGCGATTTGATGACGCCTTCGTACCCGCGAATCTTGTCGACGAGGCCCCGTAAAACCGGGGCCGTCTCGGATGAGGGAACTAAGACGTAGGTACCGGAGAGCACGGTGAAACTCCCTCTCTGATTCGGCGTGGTGAAAACAGGCAGTAGCTCTGCGCCATTCTCCGCGAAGAACCGATAAACACCGTCTTCGACATCGACTCCCTCCGCAGAAGCAATTGCTTCACCTTGCGTTTGAAACGACTCCAGCGAGCCGTCGTCAGTTGCAAAAACGAAGATCATGGACGGCCTCCTGAGCGCACCTAATGTTCCACGTCACCTGCACACGACGAACTGCGGGCCATTAATTTGAACCAATCGCAGCAACGCGTTCGCCCTCCGGTGGGACCACAACCATGTGAATATCTCTCGCTCGAACCAGATAGCGTACTTTCGCTTCATCTTCCAAGATCACCATGCCGTTCAGTTCATGGGGCAGGTGAGTCTTCATTGTTTCCGTATTTGTAAATCCAATGAATCTCACGCGTTCGAAGATCTTCTTGCCCGCGACATATACGGTCGCCAACGTCCCTTTCTTCAAGACGCCGCGGATGGAAATGGTGTCTGGTTTTGCCGCGCCTCCCAGCCAGGCCAGGCCTTTGTAAAAGAGAGTCAGAATGATAATGGCCGAGACAATTGCGGCCGCCGTCCCCCCAGCGATGCTAACGGTCTCTACAAATGGATGCATGCGCTATCTCTTCTCTACCATTCAGACTTAATGTCGCAGGCCGCTTTCGGTCGCAGGCCGCATCAACGCAAAGTTAGGTGCCGATGAAGCTAAGAAGCTTCTCGTAAGACGCCAGAACCGTAACAACCGCGTCGGCCGAACTGTAAGAACTGTCTGCCACCGAGTCGTGATAGATGCGATACACGGGCCCCGGGGAATCGTCTTTGGTGTTGATGAAATAGGGGTCTCCGCTGCCGGTCAAGTCCTGGCCAATCGGCACGAATCCGTGCTCCTTCACGATCAGGCCCGGGTAGAATTGGCACGCCTCCTCGATGGCCGCAGCCTCATCGTAGAGACCAATCAAGGCGCCGAGTCCCGAGAGGTCATCAGTCTGTGGAATTTCCACCTCCACGTCAGCCAACTGATGTTGCTCAACGAACGCACGGAAATGAGGAGGCCACATGGGAACCCTGACATCCAGATATCTTGCCCGCCCAGAGCAACGGGGTACCGATCAACGCGTCCCACTTTGAACCGCTGACGACTGCAGGTCAAGTTAAATGTCTTGTGAGCGCGCATGCGGGGCTGCGATTTTGACGAAATGGCCCTGTCCGGTCACTACTCCAGTTCACGAAAGGGATCGTTGGAAGACTTGTCCGCAACAACATCCTTCCACTCACGAAATGAATCTTTTCCCGGGTCTTTGTTCCGCAGTTTGTAAAGATCATACGGCAGCAGCAACGTATCGACTGTCACTGCCAGCGGAAGATCGATGAGTGCCACGGGCGCAAAAAGATAGGCCAGCCCTTCTTGCGCATCGACTTCGGTCGTTGGATCGACGCGTCGGAACGGTCGGCTGACTACATACGAAATGTTGCCGGCGTCGGAGCGCGTTGCTGGATAAATCGTCGCGCTATCGCCGTACGCCCCAGTTCGAAAGCCCACACTGGCGCAACCGCAATTCGAAGCGATCAGGAAAATCGTGATGAAACGAGGGGAACACATGGCGGACGTATAAATCGGCCTCAATTTCAAGTCAACGTCAGCCAGAGACCAAGGCCGAGTCCCCGATCACCTGACAGCGTCGGACCGATGCAGGCTCAATTCCTGATCTGTGCTATTTCTTATCATCCATATTCGCAGGACCAATGTGAGACTCGATCCATCCCGTTCCGGTACGTGAAATGCATTTCGTCCAATGTCTGACCGTGACTATCCACTTTCAAGGATCGATGAAATGACCGACATCGCGAAGAACGTCAAAGGGGCTGTTGATAAGGCCGCGACCGCTACGAAGAACGCCACAGACAAAGCCGCTGCAGCGGCCTCAACCGCTGCTCAAAAGACGGGTGATGCCGTCAAAAACGCAGGCCAGAAGATTAAAGACGCCGGCAAGTAACACGATCAACCATCGCGAAAAGCCACCGACAACCTCGGTGGTTTTTTCGCGCACCCAGACACATTGGTGATCATCTTGTAGGGTGCCGTGGAGTCTTCGGAACGCACCATCCATTCAGCGTTATTTGAACTGCGATTTCCACAGCAACCGAAAGCAGCGAAATCATGAAACGACGAGAATTTCTCGAATCGCTCCCAGTCGCCGCCGCAATTCCTCTGGCTGCGGGCTCCGCAATCGCAGCCTCGCCCAGCCGCCGTGACCAAGCCGACGCGCCCCATCCGCTCGAAAGACCGCCGGAAATTCAGCGAGGCGACATGCGCTTTCACCCGCTCGGAAAAACCGGCGAACAGGTGTCGATCATCGGCCTAGGAGGCCACCACATCGGCCGACAAAAAGAAGAGAAAGAAAGCATCCAAATCGTGCGAGCCGCCATTGATGCTGGCATCAATTTCATGGACAACTGCTGGGACTATCACGACGGCGGCAGCGAGGTTCGGATGGGTCGTGCCCTACTCGACGGGTACCGCAAGAAAGTCTTGCTGATGACCAAGATCGACGGCCGGACCAAGAAGGCCGCGACCGAGCAGATCGATCAATCGCTGAAACGCCTGCAGACCGATGTGATTGATCTGCTCCAGTATCACGAGATCATCCGGTTAGAAGATCCCGATCGCATCTTCGCCGAAGGTGGTGCTCACGAAGCAGTCGTCGCGGCTCAGAAAGCGGGAAAAGTCCGGTTCATCGGCTTCACCGGACACAAGGATCCGCTCGTCCACCTGAGAATGCTGCAGGTCGCCACCAGGCACGACTTCCGCTTCGACGCAGTACAGATGCCCCTCAATGTGATGGACGCCCACTTCCGCAGCTTCGAAAAGCAAGTCCTACCCGAGTTGCTCAAACAGGGCATCGGTGTCTTGGGAATGAAATCCATGGGTGATGGACTGATCCTCAAGAGCAAGACGGCCACCGCCATCGAATGCCTCCGCTACGCGATGACATTGCCAACATCGACTGTCATTACCGGCATCGACAGCATGCAGATCCTTCAGCAAGACTTGGAGTTGGTCAAGAATTTCAAACCACTAACAGAAACAGAGCTGGCCGATCTACTCGCCAAGACCGCAAGTGCCGCTGTCGAGGGACGGTTCGAAGGATTCAAAACAACAAACGGATTCGACGGCACCGCCAAGAATCCGGAATGGTTGGGAGAGTCCGACAAAGGCCCCGGCTAATTCCGTTGAAAACAGCCGCAGACGTGATCAGCGTTATGGCGAGCGAAGCCGCTATTTCTTATGGATCGCGGTAATGACCAATTCTGCGGGCCACAGTGGAAAATGCCCGCACCTGCCGCGCGGGCTAAGTTGCTCGCCAGACCAAACCCCAACGCGGCACCTGTCGGGTTGAACCGCTTGTTAGGCCACTACCAGTACCGAATATCCAAGCGTTTCCTATTCTTCGCGAAAAGGCTGTTTCGCACGGTACGTTTCTAGACGCACTTCCATTTCGGCCTGAACCTTGACGCGATGTTCAACTGCTTTCGCGTTGGTTTTGTCTTTGACCTGCTCCAGTTGCTCGATCGCGCGAACTTGTGCGGCAATTGCGTCAACGAAGTTGCCAGTCTCAGCGTACCCGGCGGCCAGTGTTTCGAGTTGCTTGGTCTTCTTGGCAAATTCAATAGCCAATTTGCCATCTCGAAATTCCGCATCAGGACATGTTGCTAGCTGCCATGCCCAGCTATTCAAAAGATTGGGATACTCCGGGTCTTGTTCCACTGCCCGCTCAAAATCGGAGTGTGCCTTCGCATACTCCTTAACAGTGTGATGGGCTTGACCACGGCGATATAACACCATTTCAATGGCGGGATACAAACGCAGTGCGTCTGAATAGTCAATTATTGCTTTCTTGGAATCATTCTTGTACCACTGGTAAACGCGACCTCGGTAGTGATGCGCATGAGCCCTGCATTGCTGAGAGGTATCGACTTGGTTTGAGAAATCCGCGTCTTCCGCAAGAGCCAGCGAATAGTCTGCAATTGCGTCATCGTATTCTTTCAAGTATTCGTGATAGAGCCCGCGATTGAACAACGCAGAATAGCCATTCGGCCGTGCTTTGAGACACGCGGTCAAGGCAGAAATCGCTCCGCGATAGTCCTTCATCTCGGCACATATCGCACTGCGAGCAAAGTGCGCCTCAGACATCATGGGGTCTAGTTCGCCAGCTTTTGCATAGTCGGCAAGAGCTTCCGCCAGTTGCTTGGCGTGTTCACGCTGTCCTCCTCGCCGGTAGTAGTCGCGTGCAGCACTTGGATTCGAGATATTGCCTTGCGCCAGCACTTCTCCAGCAGCGAAGATCCAAACGAAGAACAGCAGAAGCGTAATATTGCGCATCGGTTTCCCTTTCGCGTCGTGTACTTTTTACTGCCTAACGTGCCAAGTAACTTTGCCCGCGATCAACTACGGGCGTCCAATCAACGCATCAACACTTTGAACCGCCACCGACTGCGGGTCAAGTTGACCGTCTCCTTAGGGCCTAACAAGGATGGTCGTTTGTCAACAGAATCAGTCCGGAGTCCGCCTGAAGTTGAAACAACGCGCCGGTTGGAAAACCGAGTTCAACGAAGTGAGACATCGCAACCTCAAACGCCACTCTCGTCACATACGGTGCATCCAGCGCCGCACTTAAATATACCCACAGATTGTCATCTGACGTGCCTTGCGCATAAAGTCCGGGAGCTCCTTTGGAACTGCGAGTCTCTAACAGAGTGGCATCTCCCCCGATGCCCCACCACGCATCCACCGACAGGCAGTCCTCCGGTCGCAAATTCAACCGAGAAAGCAATTCCGGCTCATCTGCAAAGGGATGGATCGGGATATACTCCCACCCCGAGACGCGGTGACGGTAGACAGATTCAGGCGCGTCCTCTGCACGACGCCGGAAATCCTTCCATCGAAGCTCGCGGCGAGATGTCATGCCGCATTCACCTTTCGCAGGCCGAACGACCAAGGTAACTTGCCCGCGATGAACAACGGGCTTCCGTCAAACACACCAACACTTTGAACCGCCAGCGACTTCGGGTCAAGTTGACCGCTTCGGTACGCCTGGCATGGCGAATGACTAGTACTTGATCTAGCGATCGATGTCAGGTACGCGGATAGAGAGATTTGAGCTTGATGCGGGCGTCATTCGTGGTGAATCGCCAGTTCGCGCCAAGTCTTTTCGCGTTGCGTTCTTTCTCCCAAGCGGCAAT
>DASYEA010000749.1:0-3231 GCA_036499265.1 Schlesneria sp.
CCGCCAAGACAATGACTTCTCCATCCATGCTCGGACAGTAGATCTTGTCATGGGCTCGAACGAGTGAACTGGAGAAGTTGCCGCCAACCCGTTTCTGCCAATGAGTCTTGCCGGTTTTCAAATTCAGACAGGTCGCGATGCCTCCATCCGACATCAGAAAGAGCATGTCGTCACGAGCCACGGACATCGGCACATACGGTGCTTGAGTTGTTATGCGGAACGCCTGCTTCGGTTCTTTCCCGTCGAATTGAGTGGCGACCAGATAGTTCCCTCCACCACCCGAACCCGTGCTGCCGATGATCATGTCCCCTTTCACCAAAGGAGAACTCACCGTCCGCTTGTCGAAACAGGGATTGGACCACAGCAGATGTCCATCGGTCGGATCCAGGGCAAACGTCCCGTCGCCCGTATCCGTGCAGACCAATTGCGGAGACCCATTTTTCGGCTCAAAAATCGCTGGCACGGAATAGCTGGCGTTCGAGCTATTACACGGCGTCTTCCAGCGATCCCTACCGCTGCCGCAATCGAACGCCATCATCATGCAGATGACATTGGCCTTGTCTTCCTGTGAATTGAACAAGAGCACCATGTCTTCGTACACCATCGGAGATGTCCCAAAGCCGTGCTGGCTGGACCAGGTGCCTAGGTCACGCTTCCAGACTTCGTGGCCATCATGAGTCATCGCGATCAGCGTAATCGACGCTGGCGACGCCCAGGCAAAATACACGTGCTTCTCGTCCACAGCAGGAGTTCCGGAGGCGTAGCTACTTTGCTTGTGCAAGCCATGAGCTTCCGAGGCATATGACTTTTCCCAGATCTTTTCTCCGCTGAACGCGTCATAGCATAAGGCATGACGCTCGGCGGTCTCGGGATTCGCGCTCAAAATGAACAGGTGATCGCCCCACAGCACGGGAGACGAATGGCCGATTCCGGGAACTTTCACTTTCCAGTTGTAATCGACGTTAGTCCATCCGGCGGGAATAGTCTTCGCTTCGCTCTCTCCGGTTCCATTGGGACCACGGAATCGCGTCCACTCCTGAGCAAACGTCGGCTCGCAGCACAGCCAAGTTGCCAGAGCGCCAATCAGAACTGCGACGAATTGCTTTCCAATCATCACCGGCTCCCATCACTGCTGACGCCATCGCTGTCGAAGCGGACTTCAACGAGCGGCAATTCCGAATTTGACCTCCAATGACTGTAGACAAACTTAGTCATGTTGGCCACAGTCAGCACCTGACCAAACGGAAAGAGAAGGAGCGACTTGATGGACCCCGTGGAATTGGGCCTGCAAATGCTGCAGGATCGGCGGCGAATACTTGGCCAACCGAGCGGCGTCACCCCGCATGATCGAATTCGAATTGCCACACAGTTGGAACTCGCTGCTGAACCCTGGGCGCAAGCACGACTACTGCTGCAAGTACATCCTGACATTGTCGCCGGGTTGGATGCGCTCTGGCCGCGGATCCTTCCCTACCTGATCAAAGGGAACGAGGTCAGCCCCGTCCACCACATCCCGTATGTCGTCTGCTTCATGGCACAGATCGGCCTGGCCGAGGTTTCACCAACTGATTTGAAGCGGGGAGTTTTGGCAGCCGTGTTACACGACATCGGCATCGGCGACTGCTCGCTTCCAAAGATCTCAGAAGCAAGCATCAAGCGAGCCGAACCAGCCGAGAAAATTCGCCTTCGTCGGGATGGCATCGCGTCGAGACTGGAGCACATGAAGCTGGGAGCCGAGATCTCGCGCGGCCTGTTGCGAGCCTATCAGCAGCAAGTACCAGCAGACCTGACGGACGAAGACATCCGCGTCATCCTCGACATCGTCGGCACTCATGATTATTCGAAGATCCCCTTGATGGAGGATCATGTCGACCGGAAGTGGTTGCTGAGTTCCAGAACGGCTGACTGGTTGAAGCAGTGCCACTGGGAAGCCGACGCCCTCTGGATGCTGACACCCGCCGGCATCTTAGTGGACCTGGAACGTGAGCGCGAAGAAAACACCGCCGCGAACCGACACGAAAAGCTGAAGTTCAACCTCGGCCTGCATCGGCAGATCATTGATCTCTACGCGGAAGCCTATTCACCAGTAGAGATGCAGCAATTCGGATTTCATGACGGCTTGCTGTACCGATCTGAGACGGGCTACCACCTCGCGAAGCAACTCACGCAAGATCTTCGCAACTTCGGTGAGGCTTCTCCTTCGTAGGATGGGTTTCCAACCCGTCATTCTTCGTAGCGCACGAAGATCGAAGAAGACAATCTCAAAGACCAAAGGCAAAGCGACGGGCTTGAAGCCCATCCCACGAAAACCAATGCCACCCCAAAGCGGCACCGCGCTCGATCATTCAGCGCTTGTCGACAAGGCTCGGTTGGTCGCGCAGCCAGAGTGCCAGTCGCTTCAAGCCTTCATCAATCGTGACAGCCGGCGCATACCCAAAATCGTTTCGAGCCGCCGAAATATCAAACCAGTGGGCCGTCGCTAATTGGCGAGCGACGAATCGCGTCATCGGTGGTTCGTCTCGACGACCTGTGATCTTGTAGACCGCTTCGAGAATGGCTCCGACCATGTACGCCGCATTGGCCGAAATGTGTTTCTTGACCGGTGGCAGATTCGCGCAGGCCAGCATTCGGTTGATGAGATCCCACAACGGAACCGGTTCCCCGTTCGTGATGAAATACGCTTTGCCAGCGACCGGTGACCCAGGCTCCAGTTTCTGTGCGGCGAGGATGTGGGCCTCCGCGGCGTTGTCGATGTAGACCGTATCGACGAGATTCTTCCCGCTGCCAACGCGACGAAGCTTCCCGGTCCTAGCACGTTCAATCAGTCGTGGCACCAGATGATTGTCGCCTGGTCCCCAGATCAAATGAGGCCTGAGCGCGACCGTGGAGAGCAGCCCGCCGTTGGCAAGTCGTTCCCCATTGGCAGCCAGCACTCCTCGTTCGGCGATCGCTTTTGTCTTGGGATAGTGCGTCAAATAGCTGTGCGGATAGGGGGCTGATTCATTGATCCCCGCCTCGTCACTGCCGCTGAAGACGACACTGGGAGAACTGGTATAGACTAGCTTCGGAATTTGATGCGTGCGACACGCCGACAGGACATTCTCGGTCCCGACCACGTTCGCCAGGTGATAGCTCTCGTACGTTCCCCAGACGCCCGCCTTTGCCGCCACGTGAAATACAACATCGCAATCACTGGCAGCAGCGAGAACAGCAGCGGCATCGGCGACATCA
>DASYEA010000750.1:0-5442 GCA_036499265.1 Schlesneria sp.
ACCTTCGTAGCTGGCGCGGAGTGAATCCGTATCCTGATCTTGGACCACCGCCCCCCAGCTAACGCTGCCGAAGGCGATGATTGCCAATCCCCAAAAAGCGATTTTACGACTTGCCATTACCGACCCCTTATTTGCCGCAACCTCAAGCCATATTAGCAGCAGCGCCTGAAGTTTACCTGAATCTTATTGCTGGTGGACCGGAGGCATAGTCACACTACATCGACGACAAACTTGAGCAAAATCGCAACGATTCGTCGGGATCCAAAAAGAACCGGTCGCTGAACGATTCGACCCGTAAATACGGCCATCTTGTTGCTTGACGACACGTCCGATAGCATAAGTTTTGTCGCCAACTCTGGCGATTCCGATGTTTTCGTCTGCGATGGCCGTTTTAAGTCTCGTAGTGCTAGCGAGTGCGTCATCTGGCTCGCGCCCAATTTCCGGAGACCAATCATGCGGCGAATCTGCGAGATCCTGAAGCGACTAGGCACAGGTGGCGTACTTTGCGCGAGTCTGGTCCTGATCACCGATGTCGTAGTCGCCCAACCTGGCGGTCAACGTGGTGGCCCGGGGGGAGGAGGAGATCGCGGTCGTGGCGGTCGTGGCGGATTTGGCTTCGGGGGTGGCGATCCCAGCCTGAGCCGCGAATTACGCAAGGACACCTTTGCGGAAAAGATGAACCTCACCGACGCGCAGAAAGAGGCTCTCAGCGAGCTGGATATGCAGCGTGGCGAAATTTTCCGGAGCATGCCGCGAGGAAACGGCGGCGGACCTGGATCTGAAGACTTCGAAAAACGCATGCAAGACATGCAGGCGAAAATGAAAGAGTTCGAGGCTCAGGCGACCGCGATCCTGACTCCCGCACAAAAAACTCTGTGGGAAGAGCGGAAGGCGGAAATCAAGGTCGAACAAGATGCTGGTCGAAACGAGCGGCCAGATGGCAATCGACCACGAAGCGATGGCGGATCGAATTCGACTTCGGTCACACCGCCATCGACGCGACGAACCGTTTTCTCAGATGAAAAGGCACCCGAAGGAGTTGCCCCGACCGCTTCATTCGCGGCGCGACCTATCCCCGGCCCCGCGGGAACGACCACCACTGATGAAGGTGCCGCGGTTGCAGTCGGTGCCAAGGCTCCCAATGGCGAGGCAACACTCTCATTCAATTTTCGCTACGCTCCCTGGGCCGATGTATTGAAGCTGTTCGCCGATGCGGCGCAGTGGACACTGGATCTGAACGAAGTGCCGCCCGGAACCTTCAACTACTACGATGACAAAACCTATACAGTTACCGAAGCCTTGGACGTGCTGAATGGATACCTGCTGCCAAAAGGCTATGCGCTGATTCGTCGCGATCGTTTCCTGGTCGCACTTAACATCGATAACGGAATCCCACCCGGCCTGCTTCCGACCATCACAGTGGATGAATTGCCCAAGCGTGGTGTAAACGAACTGCTGATTGTCGACGTTCCTTTGGATGGTTTCGAAGTCGATAAGATCGTCGGAGAAGTCAAAGAGCTGCTCAGTCCATGGGGCAAGATTGCCGCCATGAAGCAAACGAACTCTTTGAACATCCTGGACACCGGCAGCAACATCAGCCGAATCATCCGGCTGCTGAAAGCGGGAACTCCGATTGGAAATGCGGAAACGGCATTTCGAGCCATTTCACTCAAACACATCACCTCGGCGGAAGCCGAACGAACGGTCCGCCGCCTGTTTGGTCTGAATCCCGCTGTCACGTCGAGCACGCCGCAGTTCGGGTTCGGCGGTAATCCACAATTTGGGGGTTTTGGTGGCTTCGGTGGGTTCCGCGGCGGAGATGATCGCGGACGAGGCGGCGATGATCGCAATCGTGATCAGCAGCAGCAACGACCACAACCGTCGGTGGCTGCTTCTTCAGCGCCTTCGCCGTTCGCCGGCAAGATCCAGGTGACTGCCGATACGCGAACAAATCACTTGCTGGTAACGGCGTCCGCGTCGCTAGTCAAGGTTGTTGAAGATGCCGTGAAGTCGATCGATGTCGACACCGGCAAGCCTCCGGTCGATTCGGGGCCTGCCTACTTGAAGGCCTACACGGTCGCGGGTGGCGACGTCACCCAAGTTGCTCAAACCTTGAATTCAATGCTGCCCGGCCTCGTCGTCGGAGTCGATACGCGATCCAGCAAGATTCACGTCCAGGGGAATGGCGAGGAGCATGCGCAGATAGACCGGTTGATTCACACATTGGCAGGTGAAGTCGGTGGCTCAGTGGCGGTAATCAATCTCACCAGGTCCGATCCAGTGCAGGTCACCAACACGTTGCGAAACCTGTTCGCGACAGAAGTGAAAGCCCCCACGATTGAGGCTGATTCGCTCGGTCGCCGACTCCTGATTCGTGGTTCAGCCGAACAATTGGCTCAAGTGAAAAGCCTGTTGGCCAGCCTGGGAGAATCCGGTCTCGATCCAAATTCAGACGCTGTGAAAGCGAATCGCGGCAATGTCCGGATGCTCAATCCACAGGGTCGAGATCCTCAGGACGTGCTGCCACTGATGCGGCAAATGTGGGATGCTGCGGATCGTGCTCCAATTCGTGTTGTCGTTCCGTCGCAGCCAAATCCCGTTCGCGACCGCCGCGTTCCAGGTGGCCGCAGCTTCGACGTTGAAAATCCCGCCAACACGAATCAGCCTCCCGAAGGGTCGCGTCCAACCAACCGCCCAGCGGGCTCGATTGATCGTTCAGGACCATCAACTCAGACAACTCCTCGACGCTCCTCGATATTGCAGGTCAGTCAATCGGGTGCCTGCGACGACGAAGCGACACCGAAATCTGTCGGGACCAGTCAAAGTGGCGACGCACCGCAAGGCACTAAGCCCGAAGTCCTGCCAAAGCGTGCCGACGCTGCTCCGCCCGCATCGGAGAAATCACCCATCAGCCTCTCAATCGTTGGCGGCGAATTGGTGATCACTGGGGATAACCCCGAGGCTCTCGACCAGTTCGAGGATATGTTCAACACGCTAGTCTCTGCATTACCGGTGCGGACTCAATGGACGGTCTTCTATTTGCGTAGCGCCGATGCCACCGATACCGCGCAGATGCTCGAGCGATTGTTTCCACAAAGCAGTGTCACGGCCTCCACTTCCTCCAGCGGAGGCATGTTCGGTTCCTTGACTGGCGGGTTGTCAAACTTGGGCCGGGGCATGATGAATGTCACTGGACTCAATCAAACCCTCGGCGGAGCCAACGGTCTGCGCATCATTACTGATATTCGATCGAATGCATTGTTTGTCTCTGGTCCTAAAGATCAGATCGCTGAAATCGAATCGATGTTGGAATTGCTGGATTCCGCAGAGCTTCCCACATCACTCCGCGATCGCGTCCCTCGCGAGATCGCTGTTGAGCATGCCGATGTCGAAGAGGTTGCCGCCATCATTGAAGATGTCTTCAAAGACGCGTTGACTCCTGAGAATCAGGGACAGCAAGGTGGCGGTGGTCAACGTTTCAATCCGCTCGCAATGTTGATGGGTGGCGGTGGCGGCGGAAATGGTGGACGAAAAGAACCTGGCGTTCAACTGACCGTTGGCGTCGATCGCCGCACCAGCCATCTGATCATCTCGTGCAACGATAATCTGTTCCGCCAGATAGAAGGTCTAGTCGCATCGATCGACGAACGTGCTCGTGACGCTCGGCAGACCGTGCAGATCATGAGACTCGAAACGGCCGATCCGACCGTTGTATCTTCGACCCTTGTTTCGCTGATTCCCAAGGTGACGGTCAGTGCGTCACGTGCCACTCGGCGCAAACCAGGTGATCAGCCAGGGCAGACTCCGGGGCAACCTCAGGGAGGCGGCCAGAATGATGGTGAAATGATGCGCCGCATGATGGAACGTAACCGGCAGCAGCAGGGTGGTGGACAGCGGCCGAACTTTGGAGGCGGAGGGGCAGGTCGGGCCAACGGAGGTGCCGGTGCTGGGGGTGGTCGACAAGGAGCAGGCACTCGCCAAGGTGGTGGAGCTCGCCCGAATACAGGTGGCGGGAATGGCGGTCGTCGAGCCAACTAGTGCCAGTCTGTCATTCACGCTTAAAGGGAATGATCAACCGCAGATATACCCACGGCGGGCTGGCAACGGGTGGAATCGCGATTCTGCAACGATGTGCTTGACTCCTCAGACAATATGCCTCTAATGGTAGCTGTCTTGAGCTGTTCGCGCGCTGGAAGCATATCATGTCGCTTTCCTCCAAAATCTGTTGTCTCTCTGTCGCGTTTGTGGTGATGTGGAATAAGCCGCCGACTTACGCGGACGATGCCGCCGAGTTGGCGCGACGGATTGATCAACGACTGGACGCTCGTTGGACTTCGGACCGAATAATTCCGGCCGATCGCGCTGACGATGCCGAGTTCTTCCGGCGAGTTTCCCTGCATATCGGTGGGATCATTCCCACGGTGTCGGATGCCCGACGATTCATTCGTGAAGAATCGGCGGACAAGCGAGCAGTCGTTGTTGCCGAATTGCTGGAGAGCCCTCAATACCTGACCAACTTCAGTCATTTCTGGCGTCAGGTGATGATGCCCGAAGGAGACTCTGACCTGCAGGCCCGCGCGCAGTTGCCCGGTTTTGAAGGCTGGCTGCGACAACATCTCGCCAAAAACTCGCACTATGATGCCGTCGTTCGGGAACTGTTAACGGTTCCGCTCGACACCGGCCGTGCCATGAATTCACCACCCGACGCCACGGGGACGGTGTCTCCCTTGGCCTTCTTTCAGTCCAAGCAGGTGAAGCCCGAGAATCTAGCCGCAGCGACATCGCGGATGTTCCTGGGGCTGCGCATTGAATGTGCCCAGTGCCATGATCATCCTCAAGACGTCTGGAAGCGTCAGCAGTTCTGGGGGTACGCCGCGTTTTTCGCGGGTATCGAACGTGTTGACCGGAACGAAGAATTTGTGGGCCGGGTGAAGGAAGTCTTCGATCGTCGGGAACTGACCATCCCAGACCCGGAAGTCGATCGCGTCGTTCAAGCGACATTCCTTGATGGTTCGTCGCCGCAGTGGCGCACACGAGTTTCCTCGCGCCGTGAATTGGCGGACTGGATCACATCGAAGAAGAATTCGTTTTTCGCGCGAGCAACGGTGAATCGCTTGTGGGGGCATTTTTTCGGTATTGGATTCGTCAATCCTGTTGACGACTTCAGCGGAACCAACACACCCAGTCATCCTGAACTGTTAGATGAGATCGCCGCAGATTTCGCAGCACATGATTTCGACCTGAAGTACTTGATTCGAGCGATCACTCAAACGAAGGCGTATCAACTTTCCAGTCGTCGGACGAATGACACTCAGGACCATCCACAGCAGTTCGCCCGGATGGCAGTGCAGGGTCTGACGGCCGAGCAACTTTTCGACAGTCTGGCGACAGCCGTCGGCTTTTTTGAGCCGACTCAACAACAGAATGCCTTCGTCTTCGGCC
>DASYEA010000751.1:0-5084 GCA_036499265.1 Schlesneria sp.
CTCCGGTACCGGGGACTGCTCGGATGAGTTGACTTGGTTCTGGCGACATGAAGTCCATCAGCTCCACGACGTCTTGGGGAAACTGATTGGCGTCTGTGGCGAGGTTGCGGCGTAACGCTCGCGAGGTGGCCTGATCGGAACCGGGGGCTCGACCGAGTCCCAGATCGATGCGGCCGGGGTAGAGCGCTTCCAAGGTTCCAAATTGTTCGGCGATGACGAGCGGCGAGTGGTTGGGCAGCATGATGCCGCCGGCACCGACTCGGATGGTGGACGTTCCACTGGCCACATGGCTGATCAGGATCGATGTCGCTGCACTGGCGATTCCGGGCATGCCGTGATGTTCGGCGAGCCAGAACCGTTGAAAGCCCCAGCGTTCGCCGAGCTGGGCGAGGTCGCGCGTATTTTGGAATGACTGGGCCGGACTGCCCCCTTCGGTGATGGGACAGAGGTCGAGAATCGAAATCGGGATCATGAACACCGCCTTGCCCGAACGGAAAGAACAGACGCCCCAACAAGGGGCGTTGATCGGTGTTCAGGGAGTAAGAATCAGGTGTCCGAATTGTAGACGTGTCGACCGGTTGGTCGAGGGTATGAGATGAAGGTATTGGTGAGCTGTGCTGAGATGTCGTACGAATGACTTTGGCGAAGAGGAAGGAGTGATTCTCACGCGAAGACGCGGAGAAGAAGAGAGTTAAGGGGCGTTGAGGGTGTATGGGCCAGGGGGTTTACACCCCCCGATCAGGAAGACATTCAGAGATACCTTATGGGTAGTAGGGGCTGTTGTCGTTTTGGTTGCGGGCGATTGGGGTTTGGGTGGGGAGTTGTCGGCGAGTCGATTGCGTGGCGGGGGCTGGCTGGCGGGTGGGGGCTTCGCGGTAGTCGTAGAAGGGGCTTTCACGGTTGGCTGAGGGTTGCCAGGTTCTCGTTTGGGTTGTCGGGGATTGTGAGGCGACTGGTTGTGAGGCAGGAGGGGTTGGTTGGAAGGTGGGGCGGGCGGTGCCGTAGTTGGGTTGGACGTAGGTTGGCTGAGGGTTGGCTGGCATCCGCTGCATCGGGGCCTGGCGGATTCCGCAGCTTCCGTTGGCACAGGAGCCTGATGAACAACCTAGTCCACTATAAGGGTAAGAAGGAGCATTGGCGGAGGGGGCAGAGTAATAGGTCTGCCAGGGCATCGTTGGGAAGTACCACGATCCATTCTGGGCGAAGGCGTTGTTACTGCACGCGACTGCGGCAACGAATGCCAAACTCACACAAAACTGTTTTGCATTTACCTTTTTACCAAGCATGATGCGAATCCTTTCAAAACTGCCAGAGTCGTTTGTCGTCGCGGTTGCGAACGGTGTTTTAGACATCGCAATGAGCATGCCGACGGACGTTGACTGACATCGTTGTGCTGTGAACGCGCGTCCGGATCGATCCTTGATAAGAAATTCGGATTATCCGGTTGCATGAACGGCAGCATTCGCCGGTTCACAGTGGCTAGAGACGTGTTCATCCACATTCCTTCAGCCAACTGTCTCGTAAACATTGCAGTGGCTGATCATTCACCACAGTGACTCTTACAATTTGCGGAGTCACAATACGCTGTTTTCCAATGGGGAAAAGCCCGTTTCTCTCGGTTATGACTGCTTTCGATACGCCTGGACGGCAGGTCTGGCCGGTGAATTTCAAAAAAGGGATTGACACAAGCACTCTGGCACGATCGCTGCTTATCACCTTTTCTCATGTGACAGTCATACGACCGACAGTCACAGCAAAGGATTGAACAGGTCGCACGATCAACCAAGGGAGTACTAAGATGTTGATCCTCACACGGAAGCGAAACGACTCGATTATCATTGGCGACAATATTGTTGTGCGAGTGATGCACACTTCTAAGGGAAGTGTGAAGATCGGGATCGATGCACCGGATTCGGTTCGCATCATCCGCGGTGAACTGCACGACATGACCATGACGCACGAGGACGGCATTGCCGACACTCTGCTTCTTCAGCACTAACCATTGACGTTAGTGCGGCGAAAGATCGCCAAGCCTGGGATTTCTGCTGAGCAATTGTCCCCAAGCATCGTGACCGATGCTGACTCCTGGAAGGAACCGCAAACATGACTACTTACTTCACGACACGACGTTCGTTTGGAATGGTCGCTCTGACATTGTTCTATGCCACGACTCTGGTGCAAGCTGGCGACAAAGCCGGTAACGCCGACTTCGGAACTGCTCCCGATAGTTATATTGGGAAGTTGGAGCCCACTCCGACTGGCCCGATCACTCTGCGAGAACGTCTGATTCGCGAAGGAATCCTGGACGACAGTGCTGTCGCGGCTGCCAAGCCAGCCAAGTTCCGAGCTCGTCAGCCACAAGTGGAAGAGTTGCCCGCTCCACCAAAACAGGTTGCTCCTGCGGTAGCGGCCCCTGATCGCAAGCCTGCTGTGGAAGAACCACGCAAGCCACCAAAACAATTGTCGGTCGCTGAAAAGATTCAATATCGATACGCGGATCCTCGCGAACAACGATTGCTGGAACGATTGAATAACCAGACGGCTCAGCAGTTGTATGTGGAAGTGTCACAAATGGTGGACGCTCGTCATATCAAGCCTTCGACGTACGCTCAACGGGTCGACGCCGCCTTCGAACACCTGGACCTGGCCTTGAGTACTCGTTCGTTCCAACAGACGGCCAAGTTGCAGACAGACGAGCAAACGCTGGGACAATTGAAAGACGCGTTGGCTCAGATGCGTCAACGAGTGAATGTGAAGAATCTGGACGATGCCGTGACGACGATGAATCGCGTGCAGGATCTGGTCAGCAGCAAGGTCGCGATTCGTCCCGGAGCGGTGGGCCTGGAATTCGTCCATGCTGAACTCGATACGCTGGACCAGTTCTCATCGCTGATCCCTCCTGAAAAGGTGGGTGGTCCCAGTGTCGGTTTGAAAGAGAACATCGTGGGGATTGGTGTGGAAGTCGAACCGCACACTGAAGGCTTGAAGGTGTTGAAGGTTCTGCCAGGTGGTCCTGCTGCTGATGCTCAGATTCGTCGTGGTGACGTGTTGACGGCCGTCGATCAGCAATCACTGAAGGGGTTGGAATTGAATCAAGCTGTGGAACATATCCTGGGACAAGTCGGATCGTCGCTGAAGCTGGACTTGCTGCGTGGTGCTCAACGAGCCGATGTGACGCTGGTTCGTCGCCGAATCGTGTTGCACGCTGTGGCTTCGAAGATGGTCGATGACAAAGGTAAGGTTGGATACATCAAGCTCGAATCGTTCACCGAATCGTCAGTGAAGGAAATGGACGACGCGTTGATGGCCTTGCACAACGACGGGATGAAATCGCTGATCATCGATCTGCGAGGCAATCCTGGTGGACTGCTGACATCGGCGATTGCGATCTCGGATCGATTCCTGCCAGCGGGGACAATCGTTTCGACACGTGGACGTAACACTTCGGACAACTCGAAAGAAGAAGCCAATTATGCTCAGACTTGGAAGGTTCCGCTGGTGATCTTGATCGATCGCAACAGTGCCAGTGCCAGCGAAATCCTGGCGGCCGCGATTCAGGAAAACGGTCGTGGAATCATCGTGGGTGAACGGTCATACGGTAAGGGTACGGTTCAGACTCTGTTCCCACTGCAGACGGCTCCTGCTGGACTGCGATTGACGACGGCTAAGTTTTATAGCCCCGAAGGTCGTGAAATGGCTGGTGCTGGTGTGACTCCTGATTTGAAAGTCGACCCCACGATTGGAGACGACGCGACAAACGACGCTGCCATCGCTGCTGCTTTGAAGACCGCGGTTGATCCACGGTTGAAGCAAATGGCTTTGCGATACATCCGCACCAGTGAAGCTCCACGGGCTCCACGCACGACCATCTGATCGAGTCAAGACGACTCGCCTTATCACTTTCATCGGAAAAGGATCACCGATGCAGACGGCCAACATTGAGGACGGACCAAGAGGTCCGTCCTCAAAGCATTCTTTGTGGTCACTTCGGAGCCACTGGTAGCCTAACTAATACGGCATGCAGCGGGTCATCCCGTCCCCGGTCAAGATTGGCGATTGTGCCGCTTGCGTGATCTGGGACGAAATTACCTTCTCAATCAGTAGCCAATGTCGAAATACAGGCGAAGCAGGGGGAGTTTGCGGGGTGAAAATGTAACGATTTCGTATGACTTTGCCGATTGTTAAGATTTACACGGTTGTAATGATTACGATTCCGAGATGATGTCGCCGTTCGTGCGGGCCACAATTGAGCCAACTCCGATCAAAGTTCATTAGATCGACGGTAGTTCCCTATCTCATTTGACAGTGTTCTATCGAAGCGTGTCACAATCGCTGACATCGACTGACCGACGTCGACCCGTCCCAGTATTCAAAAGAAGGCACCATGGTTTCGACACGGAAGTCGTCCTGGGGACGGATTGTGACCGGCTTGGCCTTGGCTGGACGTCTGGCGGCGTTGGTCGGCGGACTTGGCATTGCTTCCGCGCTGGCTGCCGAAGATCCGTTTGAGGATCTTCGTTCGCGGATTGAGCAACTCGAAAAGGACAACGAGAACCTGCGCACGGCTATGGTTCCACAAGCCTCAGCAGGTTTGGGGAGCGTAGGTGCTGTTCCACCTGCTCCAGACGAATTGGAGCCGCCGACGGAAGAAGAGCAGCGGATCCGGAATATTGTCGAGCGTTATCTGCAGCGACATCCCGACGTGAGCGATGTGACTCAGGATCAATCGATCTCGTCCATCCAGGGAAACATCGCCAAGATTCTCGAAAAGATGGACAAGAAGACTTTGCCGTCGGTGCAAATCCACGGGGCGTTTCAAGCTGACGCAGGTGTGTTCAGTCAGGACACCAATAGCAAGATCTCTTACGGAGATATCCAGAACGGTGCCGACTTTCGACGTGCTCGTATTTCGGCCAGCGGTTCGATGACTGAGCGGACGAATTACGTCATACAGGTCGATTTTGCATTCTTCGGTCGGCCTACGTTTACAGATGTGTGGGTCGAACAAACGCAGATTCCGATCCTGGGGAATTGGCGTATAGGTCAGTGGAAACAGCCGTTCAGTTTGGAAGTCGTGAGCAGTT
>DASYEA010000752.1:0-4842 GCA_036499265.1 Schlesneria sp.
AGTTGTGGGAAGTCGAGTATTTCGACGAGATCAAGCTGTTTGCGGTCGATCATCCCGCCGGGACGCAGATCTTCACGAACGAGAAGGTGGGACCCGAATCGCTGGCTGCGCATAAGATTCATACAGTCACGACGCCGCACGTTCCTGTCGCCGCTCGCGATCCGCAGGGGCGCGATATTCTCGATCAGGTGAAAGCTCGCGACGGTGTCTATACCAAGACTTACGAGCGGAAGTTTGCTCAGGGTTTGACGAATGAACATTTCCTGGAGTTGGATTTGGGGGCTTGGCGGGATCAGGTAGGTGCGTCAGTACCAAACCAGGGGGACCAAGAGACGAAGTCGCCCGTTGTGACTTTGTTCTTAACGGGCTGGATGTATCCCGGCAGTACGTCGCTGCGCGTGCAGCATTCACAGAATCCCGATCTGCAGCCGCCTCGACCTCCGGCGTTGCAGGCTGTCGATTCCGCCGGGCAGTGGCGCGAAGTTCGGCCGTTCATGGGATTTCCTGGTGGCAAGACAAAGACGATTGCCGTCGACATCTCGGATGTGTTCGCACCGGGATCGACAGATCATCGGTTACGAATCGTGACCAATATGGAATTCTACTGGGACGCAGCCTTCTTTACGGTGAACGACCAATCAGTCGAGATCCAGCAATGGGAACTTCCTTTGGCCACTGCGAAGTTAGTGGACCGCGGCGGAGTCTCTTTCCATTCTTGGCCAGAAACAGGGAACGGCCCCGACCAGTTCGACTATCACAATTTGGTTCGGGGCGATGCCTGGCCGCCGATTGAAGGGGCGTTCACTCGGTTTGGTGATATCCGACCACTGCTGACAGCGCGCGACGATCACTTGGTGGTTCTGCATCCGGGCGACGAGATGCAATTGGAGTTCACTGTTCCATCTCAGCCTGTTCGCGAGGGCTGGGTGCGAGACTTTGTGATCTACAACGTCGGCTGGGACAAGGATTGCGATCATCACACAGTCTATGGCGAAACATCAGAGCCACTGCCGTTCCGCGCGATGACCGTCTACCCGTTCAGTGAAAGCGACGTTCGCCCGGTGGATGACGATTACGCGCGGTATTTGGAGACGTATCAGACTAGACGTCGTGCTCGGAGTCGATTCTGGAACCGGGTTTCGAATCAATAGTTGGACTCGTAAGTAACTGGCTTTCGCGTTCTTCGAAGAAATACCCGAGCCCACGGATTTCATGCATACCTTCTTCCACGGTTGGAGACGAAAGGCGGGGGTAGTCACCCTGGTGATCGCACTCGCCCTGACTGCCGTCTGGCTGCGAGGGTTGTTGCTCGTCGATACGCTGTATCTCCATCACAACGACATCGGCCAATGGTATCTGCAATCCACGAACGGCGAATTGATTCTGGAATGGGAGCGTTTTTTCGTTGTTATCCCGCAGCCGTCATTTTGGAGTAGCATCTCACGCGGTAACCCCCAGTGGGACGACATCGGTCGGCGAGGAATTCGGTGGGCTTGGAACTGGACTGGTTTCCGTTACCTTGGCGACGAAGAATCTTTCGTGATAACTCTTCCTGTATGGTGCTTCGTTCTCCCGTTAACCATGTTGTCCATCTACCTAATTCTCTGGAAGCTACGGAAGCAGGAATTGTCATCCCCAAATTAGCTGGTCAGTACCGAGTGACGAATCGTCCGCGTGCTGACGCAGCGCGGCTCACCTATGGATTTGGGCAGTCGTTAGTTCGTGTCACCTAGTTCTCGGCGAACGCGCAGCAACACGCGAGACTTGGCGACTCGGACGGTGCCTGGTTTCATGCCCAAGTCCGCAGCTACGTCGGCCGTGGCTTGGCCTTCGACGACGACTTTCCAGAAAGCCTGCCAAGTCTGGTCTTGGAATTCGCCACGAATGGAATCCAAGGCTGCTCGCAGTAAGTCATCCAATTGAACTTCGTCGACAGAGAGCACGTCCGCGCTGTCGATGTCGGGAGCTTCAATCTGCTGCAAGCGGCGAATGCTGTCCGATCCACCGGAAGCAGCGGGTTCGGCCAATCGCTTGCGAAAGTGGTCGCGAATTTTGTTTCGAGTGATCGTCGCGAGCCATCCTCGGAATGTATCTCCGCCTACCTGCTTCTCTGGAAGCCACGGAAGCGAGACGACAAGCCCGCGTCATCCTCAAATTTGCTGACCGTCAACGGCGTGCCATTCCTAACAAGAACGCTATCGCTCCGATCGCCAATATCGCGATAAGTGTCATTTGAGAGGCCATCTGCCACTTTGAGAATGAGCCATTACTTCGTGCGGTAAATGCCCAGCGGCCAAAGGTGACATGGCCGCGAACAATGAACCACTCCACGACGAATGCGATCGTCACGATTCCGGCCAGCCACCACAACATTGGATCCTCCGTTAGCGATGCAGACCCCAGCATATCTCTCGGGCGTGCTCGTTTCGACGGTTATCTCGAGCCGTTGCGACGACGGAAATTGCGCGCGCACCGAGACAACATCTGGAAGTCGCGCGGACGACACGTTAGCATCTTTCAATCGCTTCGCATGCGGGTTCGCGATGAACCTGAAGAATGACACTTCATCATTTGCTGAAAGTCAGTGACTTTGCGGCACCACGCAAATCGCCGATCGCACGTGTAACGCACCTCCGTTCTAGACTGGGATCGCACTCTTTCGCTCCGTTTTCTGGTCACGCTCGCTGGAGAATCGAAATGGCTCCGTCAACTCGTCGCGCATTTTTGTCGGATGTTGGTCGCGGCATGCTGGCCGCTGGACTAGGAACGTCGCTGGCCCAGGACTTGGGGTTCTCGACCGCGTTTGCGACTCAGGGATCTGACTCGATCCCGCTCGGTGAATATGCCAGCTTGGTGGAGTTGATGCGGAATACACCCGCGGACAAATTGCAGCCTTTGCTGGCGCAAAAGATTCAGAACGGTGATGTCGAATTGAAGAAGCTGATCGCTGCCGGAGCATTGGCCAATGCGGTGACGTTTGGCGGCTGCGATTACGTCGGCTTTCATACCGCGATGGCGATGCTGCCAGCACTGGAGATGAGTCGGCAATTGACGAGTGGTCGTGAACCGCTGCCGGTGTTGAAGGTGCTGTACCGGAACGCTCAGCAGATTCAAAGCGTGGGTGGTGCGTCGCATACGGAACTGGCCGAGATCCACGCTGCGGAACATGCTGAAGGAGATCTCGGGCAGCAGATTCGCGAGGCGTGCCGCAAGCCGGATATGAAGCTGGGCGAGGCGCTGCTGACACAGGTGAGTGATTCACCATTGGAGACCTTCAACGCGCTCCAACCGGCGATTCAGGATGACATGAACGTCCATCGGTTCGTGTTTGCCCATCGCACGTACGGGCTGGTGGGACTGCTTGGCAAAGAGTATTCGTATTCACTACTGCGCCAATGCGTCCGACTGTGCGCCGATCATGAACGGATGCGGATCGAGCACAAGCAAGCGGAATCGCCAATTCGCTCGCTGATGCCCAAGTTGCTGGATCAATACAAACTCGCCGGGAAAGCGTTGGGGCAGCGTGATCCGGGTGATGCGGCCGTCGAAGCATTGGCCTTGGTAATCTACAACGGCCCACGCGATGGCGCCGCCGAGGCGGCCGCGGCTGCATTGGCAGAAGGAATCAATCCGGAAGTCGTGGGCGAAGCGATCTCCATGGCGTCTAACTTGTATGTGTTGCGACAGGGTGGCGACAAATGGCGCACGCACGGCGATTCCGCCGGTGTGCATTCGTCAGATGCGACGAACGCGTGGCGCAACATGGCTCGTGTGGCCGAGCCGAAGCATGTCATTTCGGGGTTGATCGTCGCCGCCTACCACGCGGGCGTGCAGTCAGCTCCATTTCCGACTCCGGCTTATCCGACAGATGAACAGCGGGCGCTGGTCAAGATCGACGATGCCAAGGGGCTACTCGCCGAAACGGAAGACGCGATTCGCAACAATGACCAGGGACGAGCGACCGCTGCGATCCAGATTTACGGTGATCGCGGCCACAGTGTGGACCCCGTCTTCGATTTGATGCTGAAGTATGCGATCAGCGAAGACGGGCGACTGCACGGCGAGAAATATTATCACACCGTTTGCGAAGAATACCGAACCACTCGACCAGCCTTCCGCTGGCGTCAGGTGGTCGCTCTGGCCCGCGTCACGGCCAGTGCGTATGGCTACAACCGCGACGACAAGCACGGATTCCGTGCGGCGGGCTATGACGAAGCCTGCAAACTACTGGGGGTCGAGGCGTAGGATCTGGTGATCGGCTCAGAAGATCTTCAAGCCCCCGGCCATCGTTGGTCGCGGGGCTTTTTTTATTCGGCCGGGAACTTTTGGCTCTACAATACGTCCAAATGACGACCGGAGACATTCCGGTCCCATTTCATTGCAATTCATCTTGCCAGATCCAAGTTCGTGCATTGATTCCGTCGCTGAAGGGCCGCGTCGCCCAGAATGTTTCGTTCGATCAAGCGTCCGGAAGGAGATTGTCATGTTGCGAAAACTGGCTGGACTGATGGTGGCAGGAGTTCTCATCGTCGGTTGCAGTGATTCTCCGCCGGCTCCGCGGACTAACACTGTCCGGTCTGACACGCCAGCATCTGAAGCATCCTCGGGATCGTTTGCGCTAGCAGACTTCGTCGTGGGCGAAGCGATTCGGTATGAGAATCTGGTGATCTTTCCGGTCAGCAGTCGGGCTGCGAAGACTGAAGATCGCTACATCACGCTCGATGAAGGGATGAAAGCGGGAACCGTCGAAATCCGTGAATTGGCCGCGACATACGAACGGCCCGACAACGCCGAAGGCTCAGCAGAAGAAGCTCCCACATCCGCGCTGGATGGTAATAATGG